>PKYX01000146.1 GCA_003132825.1 Acidobacteriaceae bacterium | reverse complement strand
CTGTCCCTGCCGCAGCGCTTCCCACGGTTTCCGGCCGGGCCCTGGCCGCCGCATCCTTCAAGTACCTCTGTTACTTGCGGGTGACCTCGCACGCCAAGTAGATTCGCAGAGGGAGGGACAGGTGTCGCTCCTGGCACCTCGTTGGCATCCCGCATGATCGCTTCGCCACCTGATCTCGATACCTTGGCCGCCGAAATCAATCGTCCGGCGGTCGAAACTCCGAGGCCGGCATCAGGCTCGATCGGGAAAAGCATTTTCATCGTTTTGGCCCGTTTCGCTTTCGGTGCCTTCTTGCTGGTCACTTCGGCCTACTGCCTGTTGCTGTACATCCCTTTCACGTATTTCGGGTTCATTCAGCATCCGCTGCTGGCATGGCTGCCGGTTTTCGTGCGCATCCACTCCTATCTTTTCGGAATTCTGTTTGCAACCGTGGCGGTCACGCTGCTCCCGGCCCTCGGTGCGGCGAAGACGCGCAGAGCCGCCATTGGCTTTTTGCTGATCCACGCCGGCGTAGCCGTCTATCTGCTATTCCGCCCGGCGCTGCCCGGGATGCTGCGTGATCTGTTCGCGTATGTGTGGAGCATGCTTTGCCTGTTTCCTTTGTTGTGGATCGCGGCTCTCGACTTCGCCAGTCTGGGACCGAGAAAAGCCCAGGGCGCGCCCCGCGAAAACTGGAATCTTGGGCTCACCACGCTCGTCGCCACGGCGGTGGCATGTGCCTTCGCCGTGACCTCGCTCCTGGCGCGAGTGCTGCACGAGTCGGGCAGTACGCCCGGGGCAGGGCTACGCGGGTTCGGTGTCAGTCTGCTGTTTCACCTCGTAGTTTTCACCATTTTCGGCATGGCGCTGCGCGGGATCGGCCGGGCCGCTCGTTGGACGCCATGGCCCGAGGAAGCGAATTTCGCTGGAACCCATGTTCTGGCCGTACTGATTTCAGCCGGTGTGATCCGCAGCATCATCTTGCCTACTCTTTCTTTCGATGGTCTCGAGGCCGACCTGTTCTCGGTCGTGATCTCGCTGGCGCTGGTGGCCTACGTCGCCGGGACGGCTGCGCTTGTGCGCCGCACCCGGGCGGAGAATACGAGGCAAGTCAAACCGCGCCGCGGGGCGGCGTGGTGGCTGGTTGCCGGGTTTCTGGGATTGCTCGGGGCGGGCTACGCCATTCCCGCCGCCCTTCAAACCCGGGATTGGGACTTCGCGCTGCAAAGAACCGCCGTGGTTGTGGTGTGGGCGGCTGCGCTGGCATTTCTGCGCTGGACTGGGGTTTCACTCCGAGGACGAACCGCCAAGGCGGCGAGCCTGCTGCTGTTGGCCATGGCCGTCAGCGGCTACGGCGCCTACAAAGCGGAGGTTTCCTACCACCCCGGGACCGAGGATGATTGGAGTGGAATTCTCGACAGCTATGCCGGCTCGGACCTTTCCTTCAAGACGGCGTACGACGTGCTGTCGCGCTCGGTGAATAATGAAGCCCATGCGGACTTCTATCAGTTTTTGAAACGCAACACCAACCTCAGCCCCGACACCGCAGTGGGCCCGGCAGACCTGAGCCTGGTTCCCGCACTGAAGCCCACCGCGAGCCAAAAGCCGAATATTTTCATTTTCGTCATCGATAGCCTGCGCCAGGACTACGTTTCGCCCTACAACCCTACGGTCGACTTCATGCCGGAGATCGATCGCTTCGCGCACGACAGCATCGTGATGCAGAACGCCTTCACTCGATATGCCGGCACGGCGCTTTCAGAACCGGCTATTTGGGTGGGCGCCATGCAGCTGCACAAGCAGTACATTGAACCCTACTATCCGATGAACAACCTGCAGAAACTCCTCGAGACCGAGGGCTACCAAAGCTACATCAGCGTGGATCCGATCCTGCACCAGATTCTTCGTCCCTCTTCCTCCATCACTGAGCTCGACAAAGACAGAACGTTCTGGGAGGACCTGAATCTCATTCCCACGCTGCAAGAGCTGGAAGCCAAGATGGCTCGGCAGGCGGATCCGAACCAGCCCATCTTTGCCTACACCCAGCCGCAGAATGTCCACACTCTCACTCTGGACCGGCTGCACGGAGGCGGAAGCCGGAGAGACATGAGCATTCGGGAAATACGGCTCATGGACCGAGCCTTCGGCGAGTTTATCCATTTCCTGAAAGACCGCGGACTCTACGACAACAGCATCATTGTTCTCACTTCGGACCACGGAGATGCCTACGGCGAGTTTGGCCGCTACGGGCATTCCGATTTTCTGGTTCCGGAAGTGATCCGCATCCCGCTCATCATCCATCTACCGCCGCGCCTGCGGGAGAAGGTGGCCTGGGATCCCGAGCAGATAGCCTTCACGCTCGACCTCACTCCCAGCCTGTACTACTTGCTGGGCCATCGCCCGACCGTCAACCAGGAGCTGTTTGGCCGCCCGCTGTTCACCGAGACGCTGGCCGAGCAGACGCCTTATTTGCGCTCGCAATATCTCATCGCTTCCAGTTATGCGCCGGTGTACGGATTGCTCGCCAAGGGGGGAAAGTCCCTGTTCATTGTGGATGCGGTCAACCGCCACAACTATTTTTTTGATCTTGCGGCCGACCCCAAAGCGTTGCACAATCATGTGACGCCGCGGATTCGCGATGATAACGAAGCCGAAATCCGGCGGCAGATTGGCTTGATCCAAGGCCTCTACCACTACACGCCGCCCGAAAACTGACCGGCCCGCCTCGGTCGGCCGGCTCTGCCAGCCCGGATTCTGCCAGTCTGGACCATCGCCTTGGAGTCCCGGGTGGAACTATGCCCCCGCAATAGGCTGCGGAAAAACTCGGTTCCATGGCCTCGGTCGGGAAAGCCCCCCGCGCAAAACCAGCTCTTAGCCGAGCGGATGCGTCGCTGCACCCAAAACCAGAAGGTTCGCACGCTTTTTTCCTGCTCAATCGAGGCCCAAAGCGATCCTTTTGCGCCGATTCTACGTCCAATCAGCATAGTCTGGCCTGGAACTGCGAAGCCGCGCCTCGCGTATCATAAGAATAGAACATGCGCCTGATTTTCGACATTTTCGGACAAACCCTGCGCACCCTCTGGGCGCATAAGCTGCGCTCGTTTCTGACCATGTTCGGGATCGCCTGGGGGGTGGGATCGCTGCTTTTGCTGGTCGGGATGGGGGAAGGTTTCCGCACCGGGCAACGCAAGCAGTTTGACGAGATCGGCGACAACGTCATGTTCATCTGGGGCGGCCGCGCTCCTGCCCTTGATGGAAGTTTTACCGGCGTGCACTGGTATTACCTCACGCTGAAGGATTACCAGGATGTGTTGAGTGAGTGCCCCGATGTCAAGGCCGCCTCCCCGGTAATTCAGCGCAATGACGTTCGTTCCGTCAGCGATTTTTATCAAAGTAGCGGGCAAATACTCGGGGCCTTGCCGAACCTCAACAGCATCCGCTATTTGCCGCTGGCGCAGGGGCGCTGGCTCAATGACATGGACAACGCCCAAAAGCGGCGCGTCATCGTGCTGGGAGATGAGTCCCGCCGCGTCATGTTTCCGGGACGTCCGTCGGTAGGCAGCACGGTCCTGCTGAACGGGTTTAGTTTCCAGGTCATCGGAGTCATCAAACGCCTGGGCCACGGCGACAACACCAACCAGAACTTGATGAACTTTGTTCCCTTCAGCACGATGCTCGAGAATTTTCCGCCCTTGAATACGGGCGAGACCGTGGATGCCATCTCCTACATGAACTATCAGCCCAGGTCGCGCGAGCTGCATGAATCGGCGCAGCTTGAGGTCCACAAGATCCTCGGTCGGAACCACGGGTTCGATTACACCAACCCCGACGCTTTCGACGAGTGGGATACGGTCCGCACTTCAGATCAGGTGGGGAAGATTTTCGACGCCATGAACCTGTTCCTCGGCAGCGTGGGACTGGTCACGCTGGCCCTCGGAGCCATTGGCATTATCAACATCATGCTGGTGGCGGTGGCGGATCGCACGCGCGAGATCGGCTTGCGCAAGGCGCTGGGCGCGACCAACAGCAGCATTATGTTTCAGTTCTTCATCGAAGGCGCGTTTCTGACGCTGATGAGCGGCGGGCTGGGGATGGCGGGCGCGTCCGGGTTGATGTCGCTGCTCTCTCTGCTGCCGGCCCCGCCGGGATGGGACACTCCGAGGCTCGTGCCCTGGACTGCGGCGACCGCGATCGGATCGCTCGCGTTTGCGGGCGTGGTGGCGGGGCTCTACCCGGCGAGTAAAGCCGCCCATCTACAGCCCGTGGAGGCCCTGCGGAGGGAATAATATGAAGCGCGATTTGCTGCAGCAGGCCTACAGCGCCATGCGCCATGATCTGCGCAAGACATTGCTCACCATGCTCGGCATGGCGTGGGGTATTGCGACCGTGGTCCTCCTTCTGGCCTACGGAGAAGGTTTTGGACGCGCCATTCAAAGCATCTTCGAAAGTTATGGCGCCACTGCGGTCGGGATCTTTCCCGGACGCACCTCGCAGGAGATGGGGGGCAATAAAGCGGGCGTGCAAGTTCGCTTTACCGACGACGACGTCGAGCTGCTGCGAAATGTAATACCGTTGGCTCGCCGCGTCGCCCGCCAGGGGTATGTGTCGGCGACGGTGGTGAACAGTCCGCGTTCGGTTACACTCGATGTTCTGGGAATTGATCCTTCCCTGCAGGCCATTTGGAACCTCGATCTCGACTCGGGCCGGTTCTTGAACGATCAGGACACACTGAGCCGCGGACTCTATGCGGTTCTGGGATCGGAGGCCAAGGATAAGCTGTTCTCCGGCGTTCCGGCGGTCGACCAGACGATTCGCATCAACGACGTGAGTTTTCAGGTGGTCGGCGTGTTGCAGCCGCGCATGCAGGAATCTGGGGATAACACCAACCGAGTCGTCTACATCACCTACGGTTCGATGGGAGTTTTGCAGGACACCCACTACATCAACGGGATCTGGATGGATTCTTTGGGCCTCGACCACGATCACCTGACCACGGCGATCCGCGGCGCACTGGCGGCGGCCCACAACTTCAAGGCGGATGACCAGCGGGCGGTGTTTGTCTTCGACGCCCAGAAACAGCTTTCGCAGTTCGGCATTATTATCCTCGGCATCAAGATCCTGCTGGCTTTCATCGGCACAGTCACGCTCGGCATCGGTGGGGTGGGCCTGATGAATATCATGCTGGTCTCGGTAACCCAGCGCACGCGGGAGATCGGTGTGGAAAAGGCTTTAGGCGCGCGCCGGCGCGACATCCTGTTCCAGTTTCTGGCCGAGGCCCTGGTGATCACCGGGGCAGGCGGGGTACTCGGAATCCTGCTTTCTTATGCCGTCGCCTTCTCTGTGGGTCGGCTGACGTTATATAGCGCCATGGCAAAGTACGCCGCCGCGGGCGATATCCGCCTGGTAGTTGCGCCCAGGATCCTACTGATCGCAAGTGGAATTCTGGGTCTGGTCGGCATCCTGAGCGGCATGTTTCCCGCCATGCGGGCGGCGAATCTCGATCCCATTGAGGCGCTGCGCTATGAGTAAGGCATGGTCCTTTCAGGCCCACAACGAAGGATGAAAATGGGTTTGATTTGAAGTATGTTGATGGCGCTACGTGGCGAGAGAGGTCGAGCTACTCTGGTGCCGGTTGAGCCCGCTTATGAGTATGGCTGGGACGCTGTGAAGCACAACGAATCGTAGCCTCCCGAAGTTGTGGAGAGCACGCGTAGGAGATTTTCGCTTTTTGCAAGCGTCCAACGCCGCGCGGCAGAAGGAGTCAGGCGATGGCTCATTCCGAACCATAACCCTGCATGAAGTAGCTTTGCCGAGGCCGTTGATTTTCCTTCCAATCAGATGCCGCACTTCTTTCGCCGGAGTAGGCTTACAATCATCCCCGGTCTTCCGAAGGAGCCACGATGAGGCGCTGGCCGCGAATCTTCTGTTTGGTTTTTCTGAGTGCCGGGATCGGGTTGATGTCTGCCCAAATGAATCCGCCGGCGGAGGCGAACCGCCATTGGCTGCTAGTGGCCAACCAGGGGGACCACACCCTGAGCCTGATCGACCCCGACGCCGCCCACGAGCTGGCCAGAGTCCCGACCCGGGAAGTGCGGGCGCATGAAGTCACCGCCTCCGCCGACGGGCGCTTGGCCTACCTGCCCATTTATGGAGACTCGGGCGTCGGGCTTGCGGGAACCGACGGCACCAACATCGAGATCGTTGACCTTGATAAGCGCGCGGTGGTCGCGACCATTGATCTCGGGGGGCCTACGCGTCCGCACTGCGTCAAGTTCGGCCCCGACGGGATGCTCTACGTTTCGGCAGAACTCCACAACGCCCTGGATGTGGTTGACCCCCAGGCGCAGAAGCTCGCCGCGTCGGTTCCTACCGGGCAGCCGGAAAGCCATATGTTCGTGATTTCCNNATGGCCGCCGGGCCTACACCTCGAACGTCGGCCCCGGCACGGTGAGCGTGCTCGACCTGGTCGCGCGAAAAACCATCAAGGTGATTCCGGTGGCCAAAACAGATCAGCGCATTTCTGCTTCGATCGATGATCGCCTGGTGTTCACCGCCGATCAGGACCAGCCGCGCCTGGCGGTGATCGACACCACGAAGAACGAAGTGACGCAATGGATCTCCCTGCCTTCAAATGGATACGGGACGGCTCCGACGCCAGATGGCCACTGGCTGCTGGTTACGCTGCCGAAGTTGAACCAGATCGCGGTGGTGGACCTGTTGCAGAGCAAGGTGGCGCGAACCATCGATGTCCCGGCGCGTCCGGTCCAGATTCTTATGCGCCCCGATCGTCCCCTGGCTTACGTCTCCTGTAGCGATGCCGGCGAAGTGGCGGTTATCGATCTCAAGAATTGGCAGGTGGTCCAGACCATTGCCGCTGGTCCGGGGGCAGACGGTTTGGCTTGGGCCAATCGGCAGTAGTTCCCCGCGACCATCCTTCCGCCGAGGATTTTACAGTTTCACGGTGGACAAGAATTGGGGCGGTTTTCTTACCTTGGTTGCCTGCTCGAAGCTGTAAGCCAGCTTGAGCAGCGTCGGCTCACTCCAGGCCCGGCCGAAAAACGAGATTCCTACCGGCATGCCAAATACGAATCCCATGGGCACCGTGATGTCCGGATAGCCGGCCACGGCGGCGGCATTGGAACTCCCGCCGGTGTCGTGGTCGCCACTCACCAGGTCGGTGAGCCACGCTGGGCCGGCCGTCGGCGCAATGAGCGCATCCAGATGAAATTTGTCCATTACGCCATCGATGCCTTCTGTTCTCGAGAGCCGATGGTTGGCCTCGAGCGCTTTCAAATATTCCGGGCTGGTGAGGGGGCCTTTCGATTGCGCCTCGACCAGGCGATCTTGGCCAAAATAAGGCATTTCCTTGTCGTGGTGTCGCTCGTTGAAGGCGATGAGTTCTTCGAGCGAATGCACCTGAACTCCGGGACGGTTGGCCAGATAGGTATTCAGATCCGCCTTCAGTTCATAGAGCAGAACGGTTAATTCCGTGTCGTCGAACTTGCCGTGCGACTCGAGATCAGCCGGATCCACCAGCACCGCGCCCTGGTGTTGCATGGCGTCGATGGCCTCGCGCATCAATTTGTCGACCGCATCGCTGAAGCCGAAATACTTGCGCGCCACTCCAATGCGTGCGCCGCGCAAACCGTCCGCATCGAGGAATTTCGTGTAGTCGGATGCGGCCTTCCCCGCGCTCTCGGCAGTGGCCGGGTCGCGGGGATCGATGCCCGCGAGCGCGCCCAGCAGGATGGCCAGATCGCGCGTCGTGCGAGCCATCGGGCCGGGCGTGTCTTGGCTGTGCGCGATGGGAATGATCCCCGAGCGGCTCAGCAGCCCGAGCGTCGGCTTCATGCCTACCAAACCGTTCGCCGAGGACGGGCAGACTACCGACCCGTCGGTTTCGGTTCCCACTGCAGCCGCGCACAGGCTGGCCGCCACCGCCGCTCCCGAGCCTGAGCTCGAGCCGCAAGGGTTGCGGTCGAGGGCATAAGGATTTCGGGTCAGACCGCCGCGCCCGCTCCAGCCGCTGGTCGAATGGCTGGAGCGAATGTTGGCCCATTCGCTGAGGTTCGTCTTCCCGAGAATCACCGCCCCGGCCTGGCGCAGCCTCTGGACCACGAAAGAGTCCTCGGCGGGCCGTGACCCGAGCAGAGCCAGCGATCCCGCGGTGGTCGACATGCGATCGGAGGTCTCAATGTTGTCTTTGAGCAACACCGGAATCCCGTGCAGCGGGCCGCGCGGGGCTTTCTCCGCACGCTCGTGATCGAGGCGATCGGCAATCGACAACGCCTCGGGATTGACTTCGATCACGCTATTCACCGCCGGTCCGTGTTGATCGACGGCTTCGATGCGGGCGAGATATTTCTCCGTCAAGGAGCGCGCGCTAAGCGTTCCGGAAGCCATGGCCGCCTGCAGGTCGGAGATCGTGGCCTCGTCCAGTTCGAAAGGGCGGACCTCTGCCGGGAAGTGCGGCGATGTCGCGAGCTCATGGGCCGCCGCGATCCCCGGCAGCAGCGCAGCGCTCATGCCACTGAGCAGTGAACTCTGGAGGAACCGCCGACGGTCCGAGACCTGAGATTCGGAACCGGGACCCTGGGACCTGCTCATATCCGCTTCTCCTCTCTCGGGCGAGAACCCGAATTATAGGGGATGTTTCAATCGGAGCCTTGCCTTGTTTCCGGTTCTGTCGTCATGGGCCTCCGATACGGCCTTCGATCGCTTCGATCGGAGGTCCTGGCCTTCGAGGCACTCGATGATTTTCCAGTGCTTGCTATCCTTTCGCGCCGCATTTCGTCCATAACAACGCTTTGCTGTTTCGGTTGCGAAACCAGAAGACTCGGGGAAACGAATGCCGCTCCAGATTTGAACCCCAGTTCGTGCAAGCTGGTAAAATCACGAGTCTATTTCCATGCATCACTCTTGTCGGTTGACGGAGCTCTGTTAAGGAGGAGCTATGCCCTTTCTGAAAGGGTGGATCGGGTTGTGGGTTGTGATGTGTGCGGGCCTTGCATTCGGCCAGGAAATGCAGGAGGGCCGCCTGATGCGCTTTCCCGACATCCACGGCGACAAGATCGTATTCGTCTACGGCGGCGACTTGTGGCTGGCTTCGAGTTCGGGTGGCCGAGCGCAGCGCATCACCACGCACCCCGGGCGCGAGCTGTTCCCGAAATTTTCTCCCGACGGCAAATGGATCGCCTTCACCGGCCAATACGACGGCAACTTCAACGTGTACGTCATGCCCGCCGAAGGCGGACAGCCCAAGCAACTCACCTTTTACCAGGGGGGCGCGCAGCCGCTCAGCGACCGCATGGGCATTCACGACGAAGTCGTGAGCTGGTTTCCCGACAGCAAGCGCATCGTCTTCTTGTCGCGACGCGATGCCTCGAACGGATGGACCAAGCGGCTCTACAGCGTCAGCATCGACGGCGGGTGGCCCGAACCTCTGCCTATCGATCAGGGGGGTCTGATTTCTTTCTCACCCGACGGGACCAAGATCGCCTACAACATCATCTTCCGCAATTTCCGCACCTGGAAGCGCTACACCGGCGGCCTGGCCCAGTCCATCACCATCTATGATCTCAAGAACAACACCTCAGAAGACCTGCCGCACACCGAATGGACCGACACCTTCCCCATGTGGCACGGCAATGCCATCTATTTCAGCTCCGACCGTGGTCCAGAACATCGCCTGAATCTTTACCGCTACGACCTCGGCCGAAAACAGACTGAGCAACTGACCCACTTCACCGATTTCGATGTCATGTGGCCGAGCCTGGGGCCGGATGCGATCGTATTCGAGAATGCCGGCTACCTCTACACCTTCGATCCGCAATCGAACGGTACGAAAAAACTGAACATCTACCTGCCCGGCGAACGCGACCAGGCGATGAAGCACTGGGCCAACGTAAGCAAGAGTGTCTCCGATTTCGATATTTCGCCGGAAGGGAAGCGCGCCGTGTTCAGTGCCCGGGGTGACGTGTTTACCGTCCCTGCCAAAGAAGGCAGCATCCGCAACCTCACCCGAACCCCTGGGATTCGCGAGAGACAGGTGGCTTGGTCCCCCGATGGCCGCGGGATCGCCTACGTCTCGGACCGCAGCGGGGAAGACGAAATCTATATCACTCCGCAAGACGGCCTCGGCAAGGAACAGCAGATCACCAGCGGATACAAAGGCTTCAAGTTTGCCCCGGCCTGGTCTTTCGACAGTAAGAAACTGGCTTGGGCGGACAAGGATTTACGTTTGTGGTATGTAGACATCAACGATCGGAAGTCGGTCGAAGTCGACCGCGGGAAATACGGCGAAATTACCAACTACGCCTGGTCGCCCGACAGCCTGTGGCTGGTCTACGACAAGTCCGAGAACAGTGGTTTCTCCCTGGTATACCTGTATTCGCTCGAGACGCGAACCAGCACGCCTGTGACCACCAGCATGACCAACAGCTACGGCGGAATCTTCGATCCGGAAGGGAAGTATCTCTATTTTCTCTCCGACCGCGACTACAACGAGATCGTCGGCAGCATCGACTTTGAATTCGCTAATCCGAAAACCACCCGGGTTTACGTCATCACCCTGCGCAAAGACGAGCCGTCGCCGTTCCAGGTATTGAGCGACGAGGCGCAGATCAAGAAAGAGGAGCCGGCGCCCCAGGCAACCAACGAAGCGGCAAAAAGTGACAACCCGGCTGCTGGAAAAGAAAAACAAAAAGAAATCGAAAACGGCAAGGAAGCGAAGCCCGGCGAGAAAGAAAAGCCCGCCGCATTCCACATTGACCTGGAAGGAATCGGCGACCGGGTTGTTGCCCTTCCGACCGATCCGGGCGTGATCAACACCCTGGCGGCAGGCAAGGGGTTCATCTATTACTCAACCACGCCCATCCAGGGCTTGTCGGGTCCGATCCCGGGCGAGACCTCCGCCGTCCAGGTGTACGACCTCAAGGAACGCAAGAGTAAAACCTTGATCGAGGGCGTGGAGCGCTTTGCCGTCTCCTTCGACGGTTCGAAGTTGCTCTACGAAGCCGAGGGAGGTGCGAACGGCCACACCTACGGAATCATCGATGCCAAGCCCGACGGCGAGAAGAAGGCGGGCGATGGCGCGCTCAATCTTTCCGGCATGCGGGCTGAACTGGATCCGCCCCAGGAGTGGAAACAAATGTTCGAGGAAGTATGGCGTCAGGAGCGCGACTATTTCTATGAGGCTTCGATGAACGGTGTGGATTGGCCAAAAGTGCGCGACAAATACGCCGCGCTTCTGCCCTACGTCGCCGATCGCTACAGTCTGACCTACATCCTCGGGGAGATGATCGGTGAACTTTCGAACTCGCACACTTATGTGGGTGGCGGCGATTACCCCAGTGTCCCGACCGTCACCGTAGGCTTGCTGGGGGCAGACTTTGAGGTGGACCCGGCCAGCGGTGTGTATCGCATCAAGAAGATCTACCCCGGGGAGAATTGGGACTCCAGCCTGCGCTCGCCCCTGACCGAGCCCGGGGTCCCGGTGAAGGAAGGCGATTACCTGCTGGCGGTCAACGGCCGCGTTCTGCGGGCCCCGCAGAATCTCTATGAGCTGTTCGTCAACACCGCCAATGAGATGGTCACGCTGACCGTCAACTCGAAGTCGTCCGACGGCGGTTCGCGCACGGTGCAAGTGAAGCCGATCGCGGACGAGTTCAAATTGCGCGAACTCAATATGATTGAGGCCAATCGCAAGAAGGTGGACGCCGCGACCCAAGGCCGCGTGGGCTACGTTTATCTGCCCGACATGGGCGACGAAGGCCTCAACCAGTTCGTCAAGCAATACTTCCCGCAAATTCGCAAGCAGGGTTTGATCTTCGACGTTCGCTACAACGGTGGTGGTTTCGTGGATCCGCTGATTTTCGCCCGCCTGCGTCGCATCCTGGCGGGCATGAATTCCCAACGGAACTGGGAGAGCAGCACCGTTCCCTCGCAGGTCTTTAACGGCTCCTTGGCGTGCGTTACCAATCACTTTGCCGCTTCCGACGGCGACATTTTCAGCTACATGTTCAAGTACTACAAGCTGGGCCCGCTGATCGGCGAACGCACCTGGGGAGGCGTGCGCGGCATTCGCGGCCTTATCCCCCTGATGGACGGAGGCTATATCTCCCGTCCCGAGGCCTCACGCTATGACCTGAACAGTCAGTGGATCGTCGAGAACCGCGGCGTCCAGCCCGATATCGTGGTAGAAAACCGCCCGGAGCAGGTGGTGAAGGGCGAGGACCCCCAACTGGAGAAGGCCATCGAGGTCGTGATGAAGGACATNNGAAGGCCATCGAAGTCGTGATGCAGGCCATCCAGGCTCACCCCAAGACGCTGCCGCCGCGGCCTCCGGATTTGCCCGCCTATCCCCCCGGGCCGGGATTCTAAGAGGCGGGACCCGAGGCAGGGCGCGGCTTTGGTTTGGGGAGCTGCCGGGGACCCCTCCCACTTTTACGCGAGCCGAACTGGGTAAAATCGGCCTCTGCCCTTATAATAGTTTTGAATGCCCAGGTACTCCATCGTCGTCCCGCTCCACAACGAGCAGGAGAATGTCACCGACCTTTACGACCGCCTCAAGGCGATCATGGAGGCGAACGGCGAAAGTTTTGAGCTGGTATTGGTGGACGACGGTTCGACCGATCGGTCATTTCCCCTACTGCGTGAAATTGCCGCCGTCGACAGCCGGGTGACGGTGGTCAAACTGCGCCGCAATTTCGGCCAGACGTCTGCGCTCGCTGCGGGCTTTGACCACGCCCGGGGTGACTACATCATCGCCATGGACGGCGATCTGCAGCACGACCCCGCCGACATCCCTCTGTTTTTGGAGAAAATCTCCGAAGGCTATGACATCGTCAGTGGCTGGCGCAAGCACCGCATTGACAATCTATGGATGCGCCGCATCCCTTCCCATTGTGCGAATTGGCTGATGGCGAAGCTGAGCGGCGTTGCCATCCACGATTTCGGTACCACCTTCAAAGCCTATCGTCGCGAAATTCTGGAGCAAGTGCCCCTGTATGGTGAGTTGCACCGCTTCATCCCGGCGCTGGCTTCGTGGCATGGCGCTTCCATCTGCGAAGTCCCCATCCGCAACGTGAACCGGGAGCGCGGAGCTTCGCACTACGGCATCTCGCGGACCTTCGGCGTGTTCTTCGATCTGATCACCATCCGCTTCCTGCTCAAATATCTGGCCCGTCCTTTGCACTTCTTTGGGAGCTTGGGGATGATGAGCATCTTTTCCGGCTCCGCCATCGCCGTTTGGCTTCTGATCGAGAAATTCCTGCACCATTCCGACGTGATGACCGATCACGGCCCGCTCATGATTTTCGGTGCTGTATTACTGCTGGCGGGTCTGAACCTGTTGGCGGTCGGCCTGCTGGGCGAGATGCAAGTCCGCCACTACTACGAGCCCTCACGCCGGGCGCCGTACTCGGTGGACCGTGTCCTCCGCGCCCAGAGCGAAGAGCACACCATTTCCGAATAGCATCAAGGCCTGTCGGGTGTCAGGGGTAATTCGCACAGTCATTGCACGCTCGCATACCCATCCATACTCTTTCCTAGTGCTCAGAGCCCTTCTCTTAGTTTTTTTGCTTCTGTGCTTTGGGCGCCGCTCGGCAAAGCCACCGGCGATGGTGACGCAAGTGTCGGCGAACAACTCCGTCGGCCTGACCGACGTCCATTTTTGCAGCGAAAGTATCGCTGGGCTGCTCTGAATAGGGCTATTGTTCCGAAGTTATCTCCCTCTGAAAAACTCCCAGTATTGTATTTGCTTCATGGCATCAACAGCGGTCCCATCGAAATCATGCAGCGTTCGGCGGTTGGGAAGTTGGCCAGTATTCATAGGTTGATTGTGATCCTGCCTGAAGCGGAATTCTCTTACTACGTCAACGCCATAGATGGCACTCCCGCTGGGAAGATCCGATCACCAGGGAACTCATGGCCGATGTCGAGATGAGATTTCCCCTCCAGAGAGGCAGGCAACACACGGGAATTGCGGGAATCTCAATGGGAGGCTATGGCGCGATGAGCCATGGTCTGAAGCAACCGGACCTGTACGGGTTTGCCGGAACCATCAGCCGACCGTTCGATATTACCCAGCGCAAAGCAAGTCATCGGCGTTGGGGACAGACGTGGAGAATCTGGACGATCTTCGGGGGGCGACCGAGCGTGCGGCACGACGAGGACGTTTTCGACCTATTCAGGAATTCGAAGAGTGTGCAGGGGAATCGATGGTTTGACTCATGTGGGCAAAGTGACCCACTACTTGCGGTGAATGAACGATTCGTAAAGCAATTGCGTGAACGTCGAGCGGATGTGGACCTCCTCGAAACGCCGGGCGGTCACGATTGGCAGAGTTGGAATGACGGAATGCCCAGATTGTTCACGAGCGCCGAGCCAGCGTTGAGGTAGAGGACCCCCGTTTCCGAACACCGTCAGTTTTCCGGAGGGTGCTATTTCAATCGCGGCACCGCGCCGCCCTGACCCGCGGATGGGAGTTGAGGGATCCGAGGCTGCGTGTTGCCCGCTCTTCCAGCCGGCTTTTCCCGAAATGCCGCCCCGCTGAAATACCAGAATCCAAGCCCCGACCCTGCGGCGAAGATCAGCCAGAGTGTCCGCTCTGCCCACAAACGGTATTTCGCCGGGTGGGCGAACGCCAAGTCCCATTTGGTAATCGGCCATACCACGCCGGTGTAGATTCCCACCAACACCAGCACCGCAGCCAATACCAGGAGCACGGCTATCATGCCCGCCGAAAGACTCTCAAAAATCAGCATGGGCCAGGTTTGTTCGTCGCTGGCCGAGCGCTTGCTGTCTCGCGGCCTGCCTCGTGCCCCAGTTCTTCCCGCCAACCGTTCACCTCGCCCGGCGATCGATTCCGATCCCGTCAGAGTCCCAGGCATTGTTGCCTGCGGAGACGACCCGTCAGGGTCGAGACTCTTGCGACCTAAGATTAAAGGCTTTCCCGCTGTGGTCCAAGTTACCCTGGGCATCCCTGAAAGCGGGATTTGCCCCGCGACCCCAAGCCAACTTCAGTTTTGTCCGGCCCCAGTTACTGCCTAAACGCTTCTTTATTAACGACATAGGGCATTTGAGCGATGTCGCCGCCGTAATTGCCTTCCAGTACATCGATCAACCCCTGCACGCAGCGTCCGGCCATGCCCTGGTTCGGGTCGGGCGAGAGGCGGGTGATCCGAGCTGCACTGGCGAAATGCGGATAGAGCCGGCATCGGTCTTCGATGGCCGGCTC
>PKYX01000028.1 GCA_003132825.1 Acidobacteriaceae bacterium | reverse complement strand
TGATGTTAACCATCGCGTCTCTGCTCTCGATCCTCTTGCTGACGCTTCACATTACGGACGACATCGTCCGTGGGATATCGAAGGCCGAGCCCTCAAACATTGCGTTGGCCGTTCTCGTGGTGTTGCTGTACGGGACGCTGGTGCTCGCCGAACGGAGATCGGGGTACGCCATCATGCTGCTCGTCGGGTTGTTCGCGGCAGCCACGCCCGTCATGCACATGAGGGGGGCACATTACGGCGAGATCGCCAAGTCCACCGGCGGCTTCTTCTTCGTCTGGACACTCTGGGCGCTCGGCGGGCTCAGGGCCTTCACCTTCATCCTCTCGGCGCGCGGACTGTGGAGTCTGCGACGGGGCCAGCCACGGTAGTCCTACAACCCGAACATGGAAAGGCCGATTTGGAGGTTCTCTGCCGCCTGCGGCCGGATGACGTTAGTGCTTTATCGGAGGCGCGCCCCTCACAAGAAAGAGTGGGGAGAAACAGGGCGGCGGGGCGCGCGTTCGATAAAGCCGTCAGAAGGAAGCCGCTCGCGCGGCGGACGCGGTGATTATGCAAATTGAATGAAGCGGAGGGGGTTTGTTGAGGTGCGCCGGAGGTGTGGGGGGAGGCGCAGGAGATAAGACCACACGTCTGGGAGCCGGCAGAACAGAAAAACGCTGGCAAGGGAGAGATGGGTAGGAGCCATCAGAAGAGATTGGTTCGGCTGCAAGGCGCAAGGGGGCGGAGCGTGATGAAACACGCAAAGTTGTCGGGTTGTGGACGATGGTTTCATGCCGCAGTGTCGACCGGGTGTGGGGGAGAACGGAGTTGTATCTGGGCAGCGGTAAATCTCTCGATGACCAGCATCGGGCCGCCACATTTGGGACAGAGCCAAAGCGGCCTCGGTTGCTTGGTCGCGGAGGTTCCTGGGTCGGTCTGCGGCACGGCGCCGAGTAATTGACGGCAAAGCGGCAGCAGAGTGGAGCGCCGCCGGTTGGCGAGGAAGCCGAAGTTCCGGATGCGAACGAAACCTTTGGGAAGCAGGTGCAACAGGAATCGGCGCAGGAACTCATCGAGCGACAGGGTCATCAACTTATGTTGGTTGTTGTCGGCGGAGTCGCGCCAACGAAAGGTCACGTTCTGGTTCGCAGAGGAGACGAGCCGATGGTTGGAGATGGCGACGCGATGAGTGTAACGACCCAGATATTGGAGCACATACTCGGGGCCGCCGAAGGGTGGTTTGGAATAGACCACCCAGTCCTTACGGAACAGTGGCCGCAGCCAGGCAGCGAAGATCTTGGGTTGGGCGAGCAGTGTCAGATCTCCCGCAAAGTGAAGTTGATCGTGTTGAAAGGCAGACCGGAGAGCGGCAACGAACTTGCCGCGAAAGACACGACGGAGCACCTGGATGGGGAGAAAGAAGCGAGAGCGGGATTGAACCCAGCGGGTGTGATCGAGAGAGATCCCACCGGCAGGCACGACGCAGTGGACATGGGGATGAAGCCCGAGTTTCTGGTTCCAGGTGTGCAGTACGCTGAAGAAACCGATCTCGGCCCCGAGATGTCTGGGATCGCGGGCGACTTGAAGAAGAGTCTCGGCACTGGCCCGGAGGAGCAGACCATAGATGACCTTTTTGTTCTGCAGAGCCAAGGGTGCCAGTTGTGGGGGCAGGGTAAAGACCACATGGACGTAGCGGGAGGGGAGAAGTTCGCCTCGACGTGACTCGATCCACCGCTCCCGCGCGCCCGTCTGACACTTCGGGCAATGGCGATTTCGACAGCTGTTATAGGAGATGGTGGCACGATGTCCACAGCGGGTGCACTCATCGACATGGCCGCCGAGTGCGGCGGTTCGACAGCGCGCAATAGCGAGCAGAACCTTGATATGCGTCCAGCGAATCCAGTGGCGGTTGCGCTCGATGAAGGCAGTTCCTGCAGTGCGGATCAGGTCGGCCACCTCCAGGGGCGGCCGACTCATCTATTCCTCCTGGGGTGACCTGCGTTTCAGCACCAGCGAATCCAGAGGGCTGGCGGTGGCGTGAAGGTGACGTTGTGAAAGGTGGAGGTAGATGGCGGTTTCTTTCAGATCGTGATGGCCTAACAGGATCTGGATGGTGTGAAGATCGGCGCCGGCCTCCAGTAGGTGCGTGGCGAAGCAGTGACGGAGCACGTGAGGATAAACTTTTTTCTTGATGCCGGCGCGGCGGGCGGCGTACTGGCAAGCATGGCGCGGGGTCTTGGTATCGATGGGTTGATCGCCGCTGTGCCAGCGGTTGCCAGGAAACAGCCAGATCCCGGATCTTTTGCGCAAACGCCGCCAGTGCGCGCGGAGTTCGTCGAGCAGGATCGGACTGAGCATTACGTCCCGGTCTTGGCGACCCTTCCCACCTTGGATGTGAATCACCATTCGTTGGCTATCCACGTCACTAATTTTCAGATGGGTCAGCTCGGCATTGCGGATTCCAGTGGCGTAAAGAGTCATGAGCAGGGTGCGATGAAAGGGAGTGCAAGCCGCGTCGATGAGCTGCGCCACTTCTTCCTGGCTGAGAATCATGGGCAGGCGATGGGCTTTTTTTGGGTAAGGAGTGTCGGCAATGCTCCACGGTTTCTTGAGTGTCTGGATGTAGAAAAACCGTAGCGCACAGAGATGGTTCGTCACTGTACCGGGTGATAGCTTCCTCTTTGTGAAAAGCTGGGCTTGGTATTCCCGGATGTGCTGCGGACCCAAGCGATCGGGGCGACACTGGAAATGTCGAGCGAATCGTTCGACGGCGCGGATGTAATAGCGTGTGGTAGATTCGGAGTAATGACGACGCTGGAGTTCCTCCAGCATGATTGTGCGTAGACGGGTCACAGGGACCTCCTTGTGACCCACAATTTATCTGACGGTGAACACCGCGACTGCCGACCTCACCCACGCGGTAGCGTCCGCCGCGCGAGCGGCTTCGTTCTAACGGACTACTCGGAAGTGATCTTCGGAAATCGGATTACTTCCGGTTTGCCGACGATCCGAAAGTTGACAGGTGAACAGCCAACCGGAGGGCGCGCCAATTACCAGTTTCGAGGATGTGATTCAGTGTCGCTGAAATCTGGTTGTGAGAACAATTCGCCTTTGGATTTCGCATACTCGCGTATGCGCCTGTGGCTGATTCTTATTTTGGCATTTGCGAGTCTGTGCGGCGACGCTGTCGCCCAGAACGTCGCCATCGCGGACGCAACGGTATACCCTTCCCAGGGTGCCACCGCTAAAACACACACAACTATTCTCATCCATGCTGGAAAGATCGCCGGTATAGGGAGTAAGTTGCGCATCCCATCCGGGGTACGGGTTCTCCCGTGCGATGGCTGTATAGTCTTCGCCGGTTTCTGGAACACCCATGTTCACTTCACCGGGCCACAGTGGGATAAATCTGATCGCGTGCCTGCAGACCAACTGAGTCGCGACATGCAATCGATGTTGACGCATTCAGGATTTACCACGGTCGTCGATCTGTCCTCTGACCCGAACAACACCACGGCTTTACGTCGCCGCGTTGAAAGCGGGGAAGTTGCGGGTCCGAGGATCTATACGGCTGGTTTCGGACTGTACCCGCCTCATGGAATCCCGTTCTATCTGGATGACCTCCCAGCGACGTTACGCGCGAGGCTTCCTCAACCAGCGACACCTGCTGCAGCGGTCGAAGCAGTTCAGCAGAATCAGGCGCTTGGAAGTGACGTGGTAAAGCTCTTTACCGGGTCCTACCTCACCCCGAACAACATCACTCATATGCCTTTGGATATCGCGCGAGCGGCTGTGTCCGAGGGCCACCGGCATTCTCAGCTGGTGTTTGCCCATCCCTCTGATTTGCAGGGAGTGCGCATCGCCGTGGATAGCGGAGTGGACGTTTTGGCGCATGCACCAGACACGGTTGGTGGTGTCGATGATGCTCTGGTGAAAGATATGGTCGCTCGCCACATGGCCATGATTCCGACGCTGAAACTGTTCTCAGGGAGTGGTCACATCGATCGCATCCGAGACATCGTCACTGCAGTTCCACACTAGCAGGAGGAAGGCTCCTCTTCGGTACCGATACGGGCTTCCTGACCGACTACGACGTGAGCGAGGAGTATCGCCAATTGGAGCTGGCCGGACTATCGTTTCGGGATGTCCTCTCCATGCTTACGACCAATCCGGCGGCCGAGTTCAATGTCTCCTCTCACGCGGGTTCGGTGAGACTCGGCGGCGACGGAGACCTAACGGTCCTCTCTGCGGACCCTGCGGTCGGAGACCTGCGAAATTTCACTCACGTGCTCTATGCCATCCGCGCCGGAAGAGTGATTTTCGAGGCGCCTCCCCAACATTGAGTCGTATCCAGAAATCCTTTGCAATTGGGGCTGTACAGCATACCGAAGATTGCTGCTCTAACGCTATGCGGCTTGTGGGCAGCGATCCACATGACTCCCGAATCACGCGCAACCCTTCGCTAATCGGGTAAGAAAAGGGTCGCCGACGACACCTCCAGAATCCTCGCAGCCCTCTGCAAAGTGCTGCGCAGGCTATAATTGCGCACACGGATGGCTCTCACCTCTGGCTTGTGTTAGACCTCCCCCGGTGATAATGCTGTAAGTTGAGAGGGTTGCCATGGCGCATCGCTGTGCGGCTCATCGAGACCGGTAGAGACCGCCCGCACGTTAAAAGACCGCGATGAATACCCGGAAGATCGTTATCCGCGCAGTGCTGGTTCTCATTGGCCTGCCGATCGTGTTTGTCTTGCTCGCTTTCGGATTTTTCTACTCCGTTTTCTACTTCCCGAATTGGACCAGCGCCACCACCGGCACCATCGTTTCCTCCGGCGAACAGCGCGGGTACCTGCTGTACGTCCCCAAGAGCTACGACCGCGTGAAGCCGACGCCGCTCGTCATCAGTCTTCACACCTCGATGTCGTGGCCGAGCTCCTCAATGGCCATCAGCCAATGGAACCTAGCGGCCGAAGAGCATGGGTTCATCGTGGTCTATCCCGAGGGAACCGGTCGCGGTCCCAAGTCCTGGGAAATGACAGGAAGCGAAACGCCATCGCGCATGCCCGATGTCATTTTCATCTCGGAGTTGATCGACCAGCTGGAGGCGTCCTACAACATCGACAAGACGCGGATCTACGCAAACGGGATGTCTAACGGCGGAGGCATGGCGTTCGTGCTGTCGTGCACGCTGTCCGATCGGATCGCGGCGGTCGGGATGGTTTCGGCTGGGCTCTACCCGGAATGGAGCTGGTGCACGGACCATCGACCGGTGCCGATGATTGCCTTTCACGGAACCGCCGATCCTGTTTGTCCGTACAACGGCGGCCGGTCAAAGCTTGGCGGCGGCACATTTCAGAGTATTCCAGGCTTTGTGGCAAATTGGTCTCGGCGAAACCGGTGCGGACCGAATCCGATCGAATCTGAGGTCACTGCGGATGTCACGCGCCTCCAATACACCGACTGCGCTGACGACGCGGGCGTGGTGCTCTACACGATCAAGGGGGAAGGCCATCAGTGGCCCGGCGGCAAGCGGGTACCGGCGGAGTGGATGGTCGGGCGGTATAGCCGCAGCATCGACGCGACGAGGCAGATGTGGGCGTTCTTTCGTGAGCATCAACTTACCAGGAAGTAGTCTCGGCGAGGGTGCGTCGAGTGGCGAGCGAATCACAGCGTGGAAAAACCTGCTCTTGTGCAGCAGTGGTCCGCCGCCCAGACCAAAGAGAAAAGGGCAATCCCGTACCCGCGCCAATCCGGCAGAAGAGTTTGTAACGAAAACGATTAGTATTCCCGCAGCAACATAGTGACTGAAGCAATATTCGCAAGTAAAGGGAGTAGAAAAATGTCCGACTTCACACCTTCGGCGATCAGCGGGATGGGGTATCAGCAGAGCCAGTTTTGAAACAAAAAAGGAGATTCCGGAATGAGCACTGGTGTAATGACGGATCGGGTCACAGAAGCCTGGCCGCGACTCTACGCCAGAATCGCCGGTGGCTTGTACTTGATCGTCATCGTCGGGGGAATATTCGCCGAGATCTTCGTTCGCGGTCGGCTCGTCATCCACGGGAACGCGGCGGCTACGGCGCACAACATTCAAGCGCACGAACTGCTCTATCGGTTGGGCTTTGTGGTCGAAGTCCTTTATTGCGTGTGCAATATACCCTTGATGCTCATCTTGTACAACTTGTTCAAGGTGGTCAACAAGAACGTCGCATTGATGATGGTTTTTTTCGGCCTCGTCGCGAACGCCATTGAAAGCGTCAGTTTACTCGCTCATCTCGCGCCTTTGGTCCTTTTGGGGGGCGGGCACTACCTGAGCGCATTTTCAGCAGAACAGTTGCAGGCTGCGGTGTATTTATCCGTCCAGTTGTTCGAACATGGCTTTGCCATCTGCCTGGTATTTTTCGGATTCGATTGCCTCACGATGGCATACCTGATCGTCTATTCGAAATTCTTGCCCCGACTGATCGGCGTGCTGCTGGCAATCGAGGGCTTGGGGTATCTCATCAACAGCTTCTCGCTCTTTCTCGCGCCTGCGCTACAAGCCCGGATCTTCCCTTATTTCACGGCTNNAACGATGGAAGGAGCAGGCCAATCGCCGGGCAGTCGAGTGACGGCCAAGGCTTACATAGTCCGGTAAGGTAAGGTTTGCCGACCATGCGGCCAGAATCGGCGCATCGTTCTGTCCATCATTCCGCTTCCGGACGAGGCGACTTGAGGCCATCCAAGATGGCGCTGCGCCGTAGTCGGGTGAATTTACTTAGCCTTCGTAGCGCCATGCCGCCCGACACTTCAATTCTCTGACCATTGACCCAGCGATTCTCTTCGGAGAGTAGGCTGGCGATCATAGGTCCAATATCATCTGGCACACCCGCACGCCCCAGAGCAGTCATTTCCGCCACACGCTTGTTGATCGTGGTTGTCCCGTCTCCGGGGCCCTCACCGAAATATCGGTTTCCGGCGAACTATTCCGAACGCAGTGCTTCGACCGCGTTCACTCGTGCCGCGCGCGCTGCGGGCACAGCCGATGCGATTACCGCTGCCGCCAGGATGACGAAGGCCGACGTAACAAAAGACAGCATTCCGGGCAACTGTACGTCCGCCACATATCTGCCAACGCCGAGCGCGAAGGCAATGCCGAACACCACACCCGCGACCACGCCGATCCCGGCAATCGTCAGGCCCTCGAACAGCACATCGGTCAGAATGTTCCGCGGCTGCGCCCCAAGTGCCATCCGAATACCGAACTCCCGCGTGCGCCCGCTCACCGAAAACGCAAGCACACCCGCTACACCCACCACGGAGATCAGGAGGGCCACCGCCGCGAATCCACCGAACACAACTGCGTTCAACCGGTTTGGCGCCAGTACCTCCGCGCGAATGTCCTCAAGTGTGGCCGCCCGCTCCACCGGCTGTTCCGCCGAGATCTGGTGAATCGTGCGCGTAATGGCGGGAGTCAGCGTGTACGGATCCTGCTCCGCGCGCACAAACAGGCGCCCCTGCCATCCCTCCTGATCGGTCGGCTGATACACCGTCATGGCCGGCGACGGGATGATGTTCTCGTCATCTAGATCGGGCACGACGCCGACGATTCGCCGCGGCTCGATGCTGATGCCGATAAACTTCATTACTCCGTCCGTCCACCGCAAATCGCGGTTCAGCGCCTCCTGCCCGGGAAATAGAGTCTGCGCCAGGCTCTGGCTCACGATCACCACGCGTTCCGCGTCGTTCTTGTCCGTGTCCCTGAAATCGCGCCCCTCAAGAATCGGCAACCCGAGGGTTTCGAAATACCCAGGCGACACCGACCGAAACTTGGCGCGCCAGTCGTCCAGCCCGTTCTTGCGCGCCGCCCCCTGGGCCGCAAACGCGAAGCTGATATCGAGCGCTTGATCGTCGCGCCACGGAACGCTGAAGCCTGTCGATACGTGGGCCACTCCGGGCAGTGCGCTGACTCGGCGCTGCACTTCGTGGTAAAAGTCATCGACCTGCTCTGGGGTTCGCCCATACGACATCACCGGAAGATTCAGCGCCAGCACCCGCGCCGTGTCGAACGGCGGCCGCGTCTTCTCGAGCACATACAGCGTCCGCATCAGCACAGCCGCTCCGGTCAGCAACAGGAACGAGGCCGTGATCTGCATAATGGCGAAAATGCGCAACCGCCGGCTGCCTCCCGTCATCCGCGCTCCGCCGCTCGCGAGCCCCGCGCCCAAGGGCNNCGCCAGGAACACCGCCGCCGTCAGCGCCAGCACAATGCCAAACCACACCAGGCTGAAGTCGAGCTTCAGCCCCTCGGCACGCACAGAGAAGCGCGCTGCATACCGCTCCAGCACCTGCACCATCGGCCAGGCGAGGACCAGCGCCGCCAGCACTCCGCTTCCGCNNTTCGCGCCAGCACCAGATTGGCCACATTCGAGCACGCAATCACAAACAGCAGGCCCGAGGCCGCAAACAGCACCCACAAAACCGCATTGGCGCGCGAATTAATCTGGTCGTGCATCCGCGTCGCATCGATCCTGAAGTGGTCCGCAGGCTTGTAAACTTCCTGGTGTGCGGCCATGATCGCTGCGTACCGGGTGCGAAGCTCCGATCGCGCGGCCTCGAGAGTCGCTCCCGGTGCAAGCCGCGCGAAGACCTCCGTCATGCGGTGCTCACGCCCGGTCACCATGGTGGCTGACAAATGGTGCGGGCTGGTCACCAGGTTGGCGATAATCTCGGTTGCCACCGGATACGGTACCGATGGTTCGAGAACCCCCACGATCGTCGCCGAACGCGCCCCGCTGATGCTCTCGAGCCGCACCGTTTTTCCAATCACGCTCGGGTCGGAGTGCAGCGACCCGCTCCAGAATCGATACGTCAGCACGATCGCGCCCGCCGCATTAGGCCCATCGTCGGAGGGCGTCAGCAGTCGTCCCAGCACGGGCCGCAACCCGACCACGTCGAAGTAATGGCCGTCCACCACGCCCGCGGGAATCTCGCGCGGCGTGCCGAGCCCCACGGCTGTGAAGTCGATCGCCGAAAACGTCCCCAGCGCCGTGATCGTCTTCAGGCCCTGGCTCAGGTCATCTATCTCCGGTATTGAGAATGTGGCGTTCTCGACGCCGATCCCCGGAGCGCTCTGGCGCATGTAGAGCAGGCGGTCTTCGTCTCGGTTCGCGAGAGGACGCAACAGCACGGCGCGCACCACGCTGAAGATGGCGGCGTTAGCGCCGATGCCCAGAGCCAACGTCAGGGCGACGGTGATCCACAGCGCAGGAACGCGCCACAGCGATCGCAGCGCAATCTTCAAATCACGAAGGAATGACATGGCGCACCTCTACCGGTTGCCCCCCGCAGTCTCTCCAGTGCTCACAACCACCCCCGAATGCATGTCCACACTGCCGGCATTTCTCGGGCCTCTGCCCTGGGTTTGGTTGCCGCTGGGGCGGCCTGACAATGTACGTTGATATCAACATGGTGGAATGGCTGTCAAGGGCCACGTCAGTTCCTCTCGATCCCCAGATAAGAGATTTCCTCACCGTCTACGACAGCATTGATTTGCCACGATAGAGCGACGTCGATAGTGGGTTAGACCTCGCCGATGCACTCTTTCCACAGATCTGGACGGGTCCGCTGGAACTTGGCGATGAGGTCGATACACTCCTGCGACCGCAGATCGACGATGTCAATGCCTTGCTCTCGGAGCCATGGCATACCGCCTTGGGCGTTCACGGAGTCGCCCACGATCACCTGGCGGAAGCGAAACTGATAGATCAGGCCGGTGCAGTACCAGCACGGAGCTAGTGTCGTCACCAGGATCGTGTCGTGCCAAGTGGGGTGGCGCCCGGCGGCTCGAAAAGCGTCGGTCTCCCCGTGCAGCGAGCAGTTGCCTTCTTGCACCAGGCGATTGCGCCCGACGCCCAGCAGGGTGCCGTCAGTGCGGAAGATAGCTCCGCCGACGGGGACGCCGCCCTCGGCGAATCCGAGGCGAGCTTGTTCGAGAGCGACGGCCAACATTCCGTGTGCATCGAGGACAGGAGAGACTGCGGGCGAGATGAGCGGTTCCATGGCCCGAGCCTACCACTCGCAATCCGCTTGACTCAAGGATGGTTCGGCCTCGAAACTGAAAGCTCAGCCCGCAGCCGATCCCCGCCCTCTCTGCGGCCGCCAAGACTCAACCTGGGAAGGGAAGTGCAGCTTGAAGCGTGCAAGCGCAACCGCGGAAATGCAACCCGTAACTGACACACAACCGGGTTACGGACTGCACCGCCAAGCCTTGGGGTCGCTCGATACGCTGGCGCAGTCCATTTCGACAATGGGGCCGACCTGCTCGCCCGCCATGACGGTGCCGCTGGTCTTCGCTTCGGCAGGGAACGGAACCTGGCTGGCATATCTGCTGGCCATGGCCAGCACCCTGCTGATTGCGCTATGCGTGGCGCGGTTTGCGCGGGAGTCGGCTTCGCCCGGCTCTCTCTATGTCTATGCCACCTCGTCGCTGCATCCTGTTCTCGGCAGCATCTCCGCCTGGGCTCTGCTGCTGGCGTACCTGGCCACCGGCGCTTCGGTAGCGGGCGGCTTTGTCCACTATGGCAATGTGGTGCTAAGCGAGTTCTTTGGCGTGAGCGCCTCCCCGATCTTCCTCGCGTTTTTGGCAGTCGCGCTTTCGACCGCGGTTGCCTATCGCGATGTAAAGATCTCGACGCAACTTATGGTGTACATCGAACTGGTGTCGGTAACCCTGATCGGCGCTGTCTTCGCGATGCTGCTCTGGAAGCATGGGCTGCGCGTCGATCCGGCGCAGTTCACACTGCGCGGCGTGCGCTGGAGCGGAGTCAGGCTCGGTGTCGTGCTGGCCATGTTCAGCTTTGTAGGATTCGAGAGCGCCACCACGCTCGGTGGAGAGGCCAAGAGCCCGCTGCAGACCATCCCGCGCGCGGTGATCCAGAGCGCATTGTTGTCCGGCCTCTTCTTCATCACCGCGTCATACACGGAGGTGCTCGGTTTTCCCGCCTCAGCGGGAGCCCTCGATCAGAGCGCGTCCCCCATGAGCGTGTTGGCAACCGCCGTCGGAGCGGCCCGTTTGGGCCCGTTGATCGATATTGGCGCCATGGTGAGCATGCTCGCCTGCACACTGGCGTGTGTCACCGCTGCTGCACGCGTGCTGTTCATGATGGCTCACAACGGCATGACGCATCGCTGGATAAGCCGCACGCACGACCGCAACTCCACTCCCCACACCGCGGTTCTGGTGACCGGTCTTGCGACCATGCTGCTGCCGGTCGGGCTGATGCTCGCCCGGGCGAACGGCGAAACGATCTATGACTGGATGGGCTCGCTGGCTACCTATGGTTTCATCACGGTGTACGCACTCGTGGCGGTGGCACTTCCGCTGCACTTGAAGGCCGAGAAGAAGCTCTCCATGGCCATTGTGGTGCTGGCGGCAGCCTCGGTGGTGGCGATGGTCCTGGTGCTCGAGGGAACTCTCTATCCGGTACCAGAGCCTCCGAAGAACTGGCTGCCCTACCTGTTCCTCGCCTATCTGGCGGCGGCGGTTGCCTGGCACGGATGGCAGGCGCGTGACCGCTACTCAGCGCGTTAGCGAAGGCGTCGTCGCGCTTCCTCGGCTCCAAATTGCTCAGAGGGCTGGCGGCTTAGCGCGCAGACAATGGTCGCGGGGGCGCGGCATGTTTCGCCCGCGACGCACTGCTCAACTCCGCTGCTACAATGCGGCGATGGCCGCCAATACTGCGAAAGACCGAACAGCAGAGTCCAGTCCGCCACGCTTGCTGGAAGCAACCAAGCCCGATCTATTGACCATTGCCGCGATCGCCGTGGCTGCTACAGTGATTGGTGACTTTATCCACGAGGGGCTTGGTCACGGAGGCATGTGCCTAGCGACAGGTGGGCGGCCGCTGGTGCTCTCCACGGTGCACTTCGAATGCAGCGCGGACACGCCTCTGGTGGCGGCGGGCGGGACCCTCGCCAATCTGATCTTTGGAGCGCTGTTCTGGGTCGCCGCGCGTGCCGTCAAACGGTCGGCATCTTGGCGCTATTTCTTCTGGCTGCTGATGACGTTTAATCTGTTTAGCGTAGGCGGATATTTTCTGTTCTCCGGCATCGGCAACGTTGGCGACTGGGCGGCGGTGGTGGCAGGATGGCAGCCAGCCTGGGCGTGGCGCATGGGCCTGGCTGCGCTGGGGGTCGTTACCTATTTCTTTGTGTTTGTGCCCCTGTCCTTGCGCGAACTGCGTCCGTTCTTAGGGAAAGATGCGAAGATCCGTGTGCGGCGCGCGCGCCAGCTCACGGTCACGCCTTATCTCACTGCCGGGGTCCTCGCCTGTGCTGCGGGCGCGCTGAATCCGGTAGGGCCGCTGTTGATTCTGATCTCCGCTGCAGCTGCGTCATTCGGGGGCAACTCCGGACTGGCATGGATGTGTAACCTACTCTATGGCCCGCGCATCCCCAGCAGCGAATTCCAGATGCCCGAAATCGAACGCAGCCCGGGATGGATCATCGCCGCCGTGGTCCTGGCGATAGGGTTCATTGCGGGACTGGGACCCGGCGTGAAGTTTCATTCGCTCTAGCGAGTCCTGGCATTTGACAGTTGGGTTTCATCGGAAGCCGGAAACCCGCCATCCCAGCATCGCCTCGTGCAATGGCGGCGGGAATTTCCTTCCTGTCGGTGGGCACTTCGCCCTGACCGGCAATCATGCCGGCATCCTGTTGGGGGCGCTGCCGCCCATGGTGCACATCCGGAAAGAATCGGACAAGGCGGCGCTGCGCTGCGCTGGTTTCTGGAGCGGATGATGCAGGGGCTGCGCGAGCGGCAGCCGGGCGGCTTTCTGGTGGCACAACACCTCGCCTACATGATGCTGGCTTAGGCCCTGCGGCTGCATCTGGCGGAAGGGTTGAGAGGTGGCGTTGGCTGGCTCATCGCCCGGGCAGATAAACAGATGAGAGCGGCCGATCAACTCCATGCACGACGATCCGGCGCATCGCTGGACATTGCAGGAGCTGGCAGAGCGCGCCGGCATGTCGCGATCGACCTTTGCCCTGAACTTCAAACTGGCGGTTGGGGCGTCACCCATCGAATACCTGACACGCTGGCGAATGCTGCTGGCCGGGGACAAACTGGCGCATTCCAGAGATCCCATTTCCACCATCGCCCTGTCGCTCGCCTAGCAATCCGAAAGCGCCTTCAGCACAACCTTCAGGAGGGTCATGGGCTGTTCGCCACGGCAATATAGCCGTGGCGATCACGTACAATCTCCATACGCGGCGAAGGCCGCGGCTTAGTCCAACAGGCTGTTTCCGTAGGCGCACCAGCTTCCAACATGCACTCACATCCTCGTCGCTGCGCCTACGGAAGCGACCCTATCTGTTGGGCGGACTCGGATCGAGCATGCTCGTAGAAATCGGACATGTGGAGGCGATCTTCCGGTATCCCGTGAAGTCCATGGGCGGCGAACGACTCGAGGTCGCCAAGCTGGGCTGGCACGGCCTCGATGGCGACAGACGCCTAGCATTCCGGCGGATTGATGACCGCAGCGGGTTCCCGTGGCTAACAGCAAGCAAGCTTCCCGACCTGCTCCTGTTTGCTCCGCAGCGCCGTGAAGATGGTGCTCCGGGAGACCTTCCTACGCATATTCGCACGCCGGATGGCGAAGAGATGCCTGTCTTCGGGGAGGACCTGGCCACCGAGGTCGGACATCGGTACGGGGCTCCCGTGCAGATGATGCAGTTGAAGCATGGCATCTTCGATGAGGCGAGCATCTCCGTGATCGCCTCCGATACGGTGCGCGAGATCGGACGACTCGCAGGGCGGAGCCCGGACGTGCGACGATTTCGCCCGAATGTTGTGGTTCGTTTGCTGCGATCGGTTCCCTTCCAGGAGGACGAGTGGTTGGGCGGTGTGCTCTCATTCGGCGAGGGGGACGACGCCCCCGCCATCACCGTCACGATGCGCGACGTCCGCTGCTCGATGGTGAACCTTGATCCCGACTCAGCAAGCCCGGCGCCAGAAGTGCTAAAGGCGGTCGTTCATGCGAACCAGAACAACGCGGGAATCTACGGCACGGTCACTCGCATCGGTCAACTGGCGGTCGGACAGACCATACTCCTCCGTGCGGCGACCGAGAAAAGGGAACGTGGGTGATCGAAACACAGAACTCACCGGAAAAATGGCCGGATAACACCCACACCCTTTTGTGTCTTCGCGACGGCGTAACAAGAACAGCGGCAGCGCATCTTGGAGTGCTGGTTAAGAACCCATCTCCTCCGGATGCTGAAAGTAGGTTCTCGCTTCAGGTCGAAAGAGCAGATAGGCAATCAGGACTAACATCAAACTATGAACCGCCGCCTTCTGCAGTGAATCGAAGAAGCTGAATGCCGCGTGGGCCGCGATCCAGGCGAGCGTAAGCCAGCGTGCCCAATTGCGGCCTCGCAGCAGGAACACTCCGCACGCGATTGCAATGAGTTCTGTGAGTTCGATCAACGCGTCGTCGTATTGAACTGCATGCCTCACGAGAATCTCTCTGAAATGAAAAACAAAGCCAACTGTGCCTACCATCAGATACACGGCGGCGAGGATGGTTATAGAGATTGGGCGCTTGTTCATTCGTCCTCCAGAATCACGGCGGTTGGAATCGTGGCGTCAAGACCGCTGCGTGCGCGACACGGTAGCGCCCCATGGTTCTGGGCTCACGTCCCTGGCATGGCGCGAGAACAGCCAATGGTGACCATCCAGATCCTCGGCTCCATACTGGAGTTCGCCGTACACGGTCTCGTGCAGGTCTTCAAGAATCGCGACTCCGAAAGACTTGGCATTTTCGAAATGTGCCTCGACGTCTTCGATAAACACGGTCAAGCTCTGTGTCCCAAAACCAAGCAGCTTCGGGATTGCGCGTTGATCTCGGGCTCTGTTCAGCATGAGCCATGCGTTTGGGATTCCAGTGTTCCTCTACGCGATAGCCGGGTGTCTCTTACCGAAACCGGTTGTTTGTTCAAATGCGTGCGCGAGCTGTAGGACGCCGAAATCTTGTTTGTCGCGGCCGACGATCTGCAGGCCGACGGGAAGACCTTCGGGCGTAAAGCCCGCCGGCACAGAGGCTGCGGGGTTTCCGGTGGCCGAGATGTACCAGCAGGACCTCATCCAGTCGATGTAGTTGTCGAAGTGCACGCCGGCGATCTCCGTTGGATAGGGTGTGTTGACGTCGAACGGNNGCGACCTCGGCGCGGGCGATGTCCTGGCCCGTGAGTTGCATGCCTGTCTGGATTTCTGCCTTGAGGGTGTCTTTGAAGGCGTCGGGGTGTTGTTGCAACATCGTGCCGTAGTTGGTGGCGTCGACCCACGCGCGGAGGGTGCGGAAGGAAATCTCAGCAGGAGAGAAGTCAGGTTCGACCTGCTCGACGATGCAGCCGAGCGATTCGAATGTGGCGCGGTGCGCGTCGACGACGGCGAGAACGCGAGGGTCGAAGGGGACGCCGCCGAGGTCTTTGAACCATGCGACACGCACACCTTTGAAGCCACGATCGAGCGGTCGCGCGAAGAGTTCGCCGGGCTCGTTGATGGCGAGTGGCGTGTTGGGGTCCGGGCCGGCGATGGTGCTGAGCGCGAGCGCCAGATCGGCAGCGGAGCGGCCAAGGCATCCGCTGGTGCTGAGAGTCGACCAGGCAATTCCAGCCTTGGGATTGGGCACGCGGCCGATGGAGGGGCGGAAGCCGACGATGTTGCAAAAGGCGCCGGGATTGCGCAGCGAGCCGCCGGCGTCGGAGCCGGTGGCCACGGGCACCATGCCGCAAGCGAGGGCGACGGCAGCGCCGCCGGAGGATCCGCCACAGGTTTTGGTCAGGTCGTATGGGTTGCGGGTTGCGCCGAAGACGGTGTTGAAGGTCTGCGAGCCTGCGCCGAATTCGGGGGTGTTGGTCTTGCCGACGATGATGGCGCCGGCAGACCGCATGCGATCGACCACGATGTTGTCTTCGGTAGGGACATGGTCCTTGAACAGCGGCGATCCATAGGTGGTGCGGATGCCGCGGGTGTCGATGAGGTCTTTGTGAGCCACGGGGAGGCCGTGGAGCGGGCCGAGCTTCACGTTATGTGCCTGCATCTCGTCGGCCTTCGCGGCGGCTTCGGTGGCCATCTCCGCCGTCAGAGTGACGATAGCGTTAACCTTGGGATTGACGCGGTCGATCTGCTTGAGGTGCTCGGCGAGCGCTTCGCGGGCGGAGAGTTTCTTCGCGCGAATGAGTTGGGCCATCTCGACTGCGCTGGTGAAACAGAGCGAGGAGGCGGCGGGCTCAGCTGCCAGCGATGCCATGGGGAAGAGCGATGTGGCCGCAATTCCCATCAGGACTTCGCGGCGAGTCGGCTTGTTTGCGATCATGCGAGGGACGTTACCATCGAATGGTGGCGAGGTTATTTGCCAAAGCTATCGTCGAAGTGGGCGGTTATTGATATCGACCAGCATCAGGCACTCAACCAGATTCTCGCTTCTGCTCTCGACTCAAGAGGTGTGGATTCCTAAACTGTCCTGATCGGACCCGGGTACTGCGACACCAACGAATCGATGGTCAACAGCGTAACACCCTCAACGGTCGCCTGTGCCACTAAGATTCTGTCGAAGGGATCGTTATGAATCAGCGGCAAACTCTCGGTGGCAACGACATGATCGCTGAGGATTGGCAACTCGCTGTATCCGTTGTCGAGTAGACCGCGGCGCAGCAGCCGCGCATCCACCTTGAAATCTTCCCGGCCCAACCCACGCTTAATTGCCACTTCCCATACGCTAGCCGCACTAAAGAGAAGCTCGTTCTCCGGATTGCCGATCAAGGTCCGAGCTCGTTTGGAGAGCCGCTGGGGTTCACCGGCAGCCCAGAGGAGAAGATGTGTATCCAGCAGAAGTTTCATGCACCACCGCCGAAGATTCGCTCGATCTCCTGCTTGCCCATTCGGTCAAAGTCGTCCGGCACAGAGATCTGCCCCGCCATGAAACCGAGCCGCCGTACTTGAGCACCGGTTGGAGCGCTCAGGGCAGTGACCTTTACGACTGGTTTCCCAGCCTTGGCAATAATGAACGGCTCACCCTTGGATGCCTCTTCTATGAGTTTCGAGAGCTGAGTTTTCGCTTCGTGAATGTTCACGGTTTTCATGGTGTTATTGGACTTAGTTCATCTGACTTAGTCTATCATGAGCCCCGTAGGATCGCTAAGTAGCGATTGGCTGCTCATGCAAGGAGACGAATCCCCAGCGGGCAACCCGGACGTCGCTGCCTGGTATTTGAAACGCATCCCGACCTTAGGTCTACAGACGACTGGTGCGGCATGCGACATGGGTGACGGCCTCGGTTCACGATGAGGTACGCTCGCTAAATTCATTTCATATCCTCTTAGCGTGCAAGCCAGGTAGGGGATCTCTCAGCGCAGTTGAATTGCGGCATTGAGTGCCGCAAGCAGAGCCGTGTCGCTGAATGGCTTGAACAGGCAATCCACCGCACCCTGTTCGAGTAGTCGCGGGCGAACAGTCTGATCTGTGCTAGCGGTGATGAAGATGATCGGAATCTCCTGCCTGCGAAGCTTCAATTCCCGCTGAAGGTCGGGTCCGCTCATCCCCGGCATGGCGATATCGAGGATCAAACATTTGGTTTGGCCGACGCAATCGGACGCGAGGAACTCTTCCGGCGACGAGAACGCGCGGGCTGCAAAGCCGAACTCCTTTAGCAAGTCGGGTAGCGACTCACGCACAGATTCGTCGTCATCGACCACCGACACAAGCGAACGCGTGACTGTCATAGATTTTTCATGCGCCCGCGCCCACAGCCAGGCCTCGGGAACGCTGAAACTGGTGTATTCGCACTGGCGTTGGTTGGGAAAGTCGATGGGCCCGTCAGGGAATTCCTTCCATACCAATCCGGGCAGCGCATTAACCACGAGGCTGAACTCGTTTTCGCAAGGATCCTTTCCTGGCGGTACTCCACAACACGAGGCTGCGCCACTCCGGGAGGCGCTGTCTATTGCACTTTAGTATTGGTTTACCGCAATCGGAGGCGAAAAACTCTTGGCAGACGCGAACGCGCGCGATGCGAGGCCGAAATCCCCTAGTAAATCCGGTAACGGCTCGTGCAAGGACACAGATCCCTCACGCCGCATCCGTCACGTCAGGAGTCGGAATGTCGCGATTACTGTCGGCGCCCGTTGCACCCTCGGATCCACGAGGAACAGAGAATGAAAACGCAGCTCCCGGACCATTATTCAGTGTTGCCCAAAGACGACCATGATGATTTTCAATAATGGAGCGACTGATGGAGAGTCCGATTCCCATACCTTCATTCTTGGTGGTGTAGAACGATTCGAAGAGTCTGTCCATAGCCTTAGCGTCGAACCCGACTCCCGCATCTTGCACCGTCAGACGCACACGATCGCCTTCGTCTCGTTCGGTTCTGATCAGCAACTGCCTCGGACGATCATCGACGTCGCTCATCGCGTCAGCTGCATTCCTTACGAGATTCAAGATGACCTGTTGAAGCTGCACACGATCGCCTGTGACAAGCGGGAGGTCGTCGACAAGTTCCAGCCGCAGGATCACCCGACTTCTCTGAAGTTCGCTCAATGACAGCGCAAGCACCTCTCGTGTAGCCTCGTTCAGATCCACCGATTCGGTCGTGGGGTCCTTTTTGCCATAGAGCGCGCGCAATCGAGTGATCACCTCCGAGGCACGGTTGCCATCGCGAATCGTGCGCCGGGCGGTCTCGCGAGCTCCGTCCACGTTGGGAGGGTCGGCGGCCAGCATCCGCAGACAGGTGCCGGCGTTGGTGATGATGCCCGACAGCGGCTGGTTGACTTCGTGCGCGATCGACGCCGTCAAAACTCCGAGACTCGTGATCCTGGCTACGTGTGTGAGCTCCGATCGGGCTTTGCTGAGCGCCTCTTCCGAGGATCGGCGTTGTGTCATATCCTGAACTACGCCGATGATCTCGAGTCGGCCCGCCTGGTCTCGGATTCGGTGAGAGATCGTGTGCAGGTATTTGACCGAGTCGTCCGGCATCCGCAACCGGATTTGGTAGTCCTGTTCACCGCCGCCAAGTCGCGCCCCCTCGATCTTTTCAGACAACAACGGGATATCTTCCGAGTGGACCCGGCTAGCAATCCGCTCGAGGGTCACTAGCGCGTCCCGCTCAAACTCGAAGATGCGACAGGCCTCCTCTGAAAACGTGATTTCGTCCGTGTCCAGACGCCAGGAAAAGTTGCCGGTTAAGCTTAGGCGTTGGCCTCCTGCGAGGAATGCCTCACTACGGCGCAACTTCTCTTCCGCCAGTTTGCGTTCTGTAATGTCCTCGGAGAGCGCCATGAGGAATCGCGGCACTCGCTCTGTGCCCGGCACCACTGAAACATTGTTGCGCACCCACACCAGACTGCCGTTCTTCCGCCGATATTGCTTCTCGATCTGAAACTGCTGGCGCTTTCCCGCCAACAGCTCCGCGATGAGCGTCCGGTTCGCTTCGAAGTCCTCTTCATGGGTGATGTCGAGAAAAGAGAGCTTCTGCAATTCTTCTTCGGTATAACCCAGCATCCCCTGGTACACGCGGTTGGTGACAAGAAATCGACCGTTGAGGTCAGTGAGTGCAACACCGATGGCTGAGTTCTCGAAAACAGAGCGCCACCGCTCCTCGCTCCGTGCGACCTGCGCGTGTGCATCACGTAAAGCGTTTTCGTTTCGCTTGTGTTCAGTTATGTCGCGCAAGTAGCCGGTGAAGGACGGCGGTCCGTCCAGCGGGGTGCGTGTGATCGTGAGCTCCACCGGGAATTCACTCCCGTCGGCACGTAACGCCGTCATCTCGACACGTCTCCCGAGCACTTGGGCCTCGCCGGTCGCCAGATAGCGAGCGAACCCTTGCCGGTGCTTCTCCCGGAGTGACGGTGGAATGATGACGTCGGCCAGATGCTTTCCCAAGACTTCATCCCGATGGTAGCCAAAAGTGTGCTCCGCCGCCGGATTGAACTCAGTGATCAAGCCCTCGTGATCGATCGTCACAATGCAGTCGAGCGCCGAGTCCAAGATGGCTGCCTTACGGACCTCAGTGCGCTTGAGTTCCCTCTCCTCTTGCCGGAGCCTGTCTTCCACCAGTGTGCGTTCAGCAAGTTCCCTTTTGAGCTCTTGGTTGGCTGCGGCAAGTTCGGCAGTTCGTTGAACGACCCGTTGATCGAGTTCGCTAGCGACCCGCTTTTGTTGGCTCAGGAGCCGTGCCTCTTGCAGTCCGATCGACGCCTGATTCGCCGCCACGCTCAGAAGAAGCTTCTCGGACTGCCCCGGGAAGTCCGCTCGCTTAGACCCGGCTACGATTACGCCGATCTCGCCCTGCACCCCCAGTCGTAAGGGTACGATTGAAATGTCTTCGTCTCCAATGCGGTTCCGTGCCAGCGGAGGCCATTTCTGCGGGTCATCGCCCAAACAGTGGTTGAGCGCATCGCAGATTTCTTGCGGTCGGAACATCAGTTTTCGCGATTGCGCGATCCGAACCGTTTCGAGGGGCGCGTCGCCGACGGGGTCTTTCAACCGTATATACGCGAGATCCAGGTGGAGCATACTCAGAAGCGCGTCGAGCAAGGTATGAACAATCTGGGATGCCTCGGCACCAGCCCACATGGCAGGAAGAGCGAGGACGCTGACCAGATCATTATTGCAGCGCTGAAGGCGCTTAATCTCCTGCGCGGGATGTTCGCGGGACCCTTCCATCTTAGGCTGCCGCCGAAGGCGACACAGTCCGCTCGGCCCGCCGTCCGCGAACTTCACGCAGAAACTCTTCCGGCGGTACGAAGAACGGATTGTGCTGAAGAATGCCTCCGATGATGATCATCGGATGGGTCCGCATGATGTCGATCACTGTGTCTCCTCCGAACTTCGAAAGATGATAGGTGCAGATGACCGCGTCATCATGCCGACGCCACACATCATTCACACGCGATTCGAACTCGATGAGGTCGTCTACGTAGGATCGATCTTCAACCGCCCAGTCCA
>PKYX01000431.1 GCA_003132825.1 Acidobacteriaceae bacterium | reverse complement strand
TAGTGGCATCGTAGATCGCAGAGGGGCGCGGCATTACTCAACCGAGCGTCGATCTGGATCGTTCATCCATGAGAGCCTTTTATCACCGGCCGCGTAGCCTGTGCCGCAACCTCAGCCTGTCTGCGCTGGCGCTGGTCTTAGCGGGATCCTCAGTCGCGCGCGCTCAAACCTGTTTGGCTGCGAGCGACCTCGATCCAGCTACCAAGACCGCGCTCCTGGCTACCGCACAGACCTACTTTGATGCCGTCGCACGCGGCGATTCGGCGACCTTGCGGCAGAATGCGATCGCCAGCCTGGCAGCAGATTTTTCCGGCATCGAAACCGCCATCCACGACAATCAGGACAGGCTTGGCGGGACCCAAGCCGTACCCCGTGCGCCATTCTTGCTCGAAGCGCAAGGCACAACCAATCTGGAGCGCGCTGAGTTCCTGTGCGGAGTTTTCGGAGCGAACGGCCAGACCGCAGACAGCGCCGTGTTCGTCATCCCCAACCTGCCGCCGGGAAACTATGGCGTAGTGACGCAGGATATAAATACCGCCAAGGGCCCCTCTACGATTTCCTACATTCTGCAGCAGCAGGCGGGAGCCTGGAAATTGGGCGGGTTATACATCAAATCGTCCCAGGCCGGCGGGCACGATGGCAACTGGTTCGCCGACCGCGCGCGTGCCTTCAAGGCCAAGGGCCAGAATCACAACGCGTGGTTTTGCTATCTCGAGGCGCGAGAGCTGCTCGTCCCGGTATCGTTTATGAGCACCGCGGTTACCGACAAACTGTACGATGAGTCGGAAACCGTGAAGCCGGCGGATTTGCCTCCGGTCGACCTGGCGGCCAACGGCAAGACGCTCAAGCTAACCGCCATGTTTCCCCTGGCCGTTGCCAGCGACTTCGATCTGGTCGTGAAGTACGAGTCCGCGAGCGTGGCCAACGCCGCCCTAACCTATCAGGACAACGTGGCGGTGATCAAAGCCCTGGTCGCGAAATATCCCGAGCTGCGCCAGGTCTTCGACGGCGTCATTGCCCGCGCGGTCGAACCCTCGGGGCGGGACTATGGTTCGATGCTCCTCGTGAAAGACGTAAAATAGCGGGCCCGCCCCGATCCCGGCCGTGAGCCGTCTTCGCGCCTCAGGTCTGCGCTTCGAAAGTACACTCCTCGGGCCTCTTGTCGTCGCGCAAGCCGAGATAGACCGGAGCCCGCAGCTTCAATCCTCCCGCAGCGGTCTCATGGGTCCATTCGGAAAACTTGATTTGGGCCACGAGCTCAGGTTTTACCCAGTGCACCTGACGAGCCTCCACTTCGCCATGGAAGGGGCTGTGCCGTGTTGGCCGCTGTTTGAGCAGTTTCGAGAGTTCCGCGAGCGTCCGGTGGTTGAAACCGGTGCCCGCCTGACCGGTGTGAATGAGGTGCTGCTTTTTGTCGTAGAGCCCGAGCACTATGGCGCCGAAGTGCTGCCGGCTGCCCTCGGGGTCGGTGTAGCCGCCGATCACGCACTCGATGACGTGGGTGATTTTGATTTTGAGCCATTCGCGGCTGCGCCGCTCCTCGTAATAGCTGTCGCGGCGCTTGGCTAGAATACCCTCCAGGTCTTTCTGTTTTGCCGCTTCAAACAGAGACACTCCCTGGGCAAAGTGATCGGAATAGCGAACCGCGCCTCCGGCGGTGATGACGCGAGCCAGAGTTTCCTTGCGTTGCTCAAGTCGCACGCGGTGCAAGTCCTCGCCGTCGAGGTACAGAAGATCGAACGCGTAATAGAACAAGGGGGCCCCGGGGTGAGCCGGACCACGCCGGCCGTGACTTCGAATGCCGGTGCGCTCCTGCATCAGGCTGAAGGACGAGCGGCCCTCAGGATCGAGCGCAACAATCTCCCCGTCGAGAATGGCAGTTTTGGCCTGGAGGAACCGGGGTATGTCCTGCAGCTCAGGAAATCGGGCACTGAGGTCGTTTTGGGTGCGCGAAACCAGCCGGACTTTACCGTTCTCGAGGAACGCAATCGCGCGGTAACCGTCCCATTTGATCTCGAACAACCACGCCGGGTCGTCGAAGGGCTTCTCGGCGAGCGTGGCCAGCATGGGCTGGATGGCGGCAGGCAGAGGCTTGCGCGCGGCTCCTTCTAAATCCTTGACCGCAGCCGCCGCCGAGGAAGCCTGGCCGAGATCTCGGCTCCCTCCGGAAGAGGAAGACTTGGTGCGAGCTCTTTTCGTCTTCGCTCTCTTTGGATCCGGGGTTTTCTCCGTGCCCTTAGCAGTGCGGGCCGACTTTGTCTTCTGATCCAGCTTGGCGATGGTGTCGGCCAGCCACGCCGCTTTCAGCTTGCCGTGCGATGCCGGGCGACTGCTCGTCCACTCCGCCGCACCATGATCCCCCGCGATCCCGGCCATGGTGCGGCCGGTGAGCACCGAAGTGTCGTACGCTTCAATGTCATAGCCCTTGACCACGGCATCGTCCTGTTTCTTGATCAGCAGCCACTCCGTGCCCTTGGTCCCAGGGCGGCGCGAGCGCATGTGAATCATCGCGAAGTCGCCGTTCAGCCGCTTCCCATGCAGGCGGATCTTGAAGTCTCCCTTCGCGAGCATGGCATGGGCTTCGGCCTCGGTTCCGGGAACGAATTTTCCTTTCACCGGCTGGGGCGACAGGGGCTGCCACGTGCCCACGTCCCACACCATCACCGTGCCGGCGCCATAGTTGCCCTGCGGAATCGTGCCCTCGAAATCGAAATAGGAAACGGGATGATCTTCCACCTGCATGGCCAGGCGCTTGTC
>PKYX01000187.1 GCA_003132825.1 Acidobacteriaceae bacterium | reverse complement strand
TTTCTCGCAAACCAACACCTGCAGCTCGAGCCTGCCCCCGGGTGCCAGTTGCGAGGTGAAGGTTACATTCAAGCCAGCGATTGCCGGCCCCCGGCTGGGGACGCTCGTGATCACGGCGTCCGATCCGGCCAGCCCTCATCGCATCGCGCTCACCGGGTCGGGACGTTAGCGTTCAGAGGCGCCCTGCAAGCGCCCCTCGCAACCCAAGACCCGGGGGTTTGGCGTGCGTCGGGCGGGCAGACTCCGCACCGCAGTTTGCCATTGTGGATTCTGGCGTCAGGAGCTGAGCCACGCAGCGGGCTGTCCTGCTCTATCGCAGCAGGTGAGACTGGAGGACGCAGACCAGGAGGCCGGCCCCAAGGGTCACGGCAGTCAGCGCCGCGAGGAAAATCTTGCGCAAACTCCGGGGCTGCGGCACGTTGCCATCGATCGCCGCCCGGTATTTCTCAATCCAGGGCGCTTCTGCATCGAGCGTAGGAGCAGGTTCTGAGGCTCCCGTCGGCGGTTCGAGCCTCTTCGGTGCGCTCTCTGCGGCGGTCGAGCTCCGTTCTTTCGCTGGTTGAGCCGCCGGTTGAGCCGCCGGTTGGGTCGCTGCTCGCAATCGGTGTTCGTCATCCTCGTTCAAGCCCACGAACCGGAACGGCTGCTCCGTCCAAGAAACCGGCATCAGCATTTCTGCCAAGCCGAGTACCGGGCCGTCTTCGGTCAAGAAAATTAATCTAGCGCGCGCCCCCCGGTTTAGAGGTTTTCGCAGGGAAAGGAGTCCGCCGGTCAAAGAATAGATTTCCAGCGTGGCCTGCGTGCAGCTGCCGTCTTCAACCCGAAGCACGGCGGGTGTGTATTCGGTCGGCCGCACACGCGTGGGCCGTTGGGGGTGACGCGAATGGTCTGGGGGATGGGGGAAATTGCTCATGGCGGACTCAGTATGGGACCTCCTGGCTGATCGTGGGAGGTTACGAAAGTACCTGCCGCTGCCCCGTGACCCCAGCTTGGTTCCAGAGCGCCGAAGCGGGAACAATCGCTCCTCGGCTGTACCTGCCGCCGGGCTTGGATGTGCTCTCGCCGGGCGGCGCTCGAAGGCTCGAAACATCCCGCAGTATCAGCTAGTTACTTCGGGGCAGAAGGCAAACCCATAACCCGGCAAATGAGGTTTGGTGGGAGGTCGCTTGCTCCCCTGGAACGGGGGTCGAGCCTAGTCGATCCCCAGCTCTTTCGCCAGAGCCTTCCACTTGCTGTCCACCAGAGACTTGGTCTTCGAATCCATCAGGATCTCATTCGGCCAGGGGCGGGTGAAGCCTTCGCTAGGCCACTTGCGAGTGGCGTCGATGCCCATCTTCGATCCGTAGTTGGGCAGGCGGGAGGCGTGGTCGAGCGAATCGATGGGACCGAGGATGAACTGGATGTCGCGCTCGGGATCGATATGATTAAGCACTTTGAGTGTCACGTCGCCCGTGTCCTGCACGTTGACATCTTCATCCACCACGATGACGCACTTGGTGAACATGGCCTGACCGAGCGACCAGATGGCATTCATCACCTTGCGCGCCTGGCCGGGATAGGACTTCCGGATGGAGACGATCATCAGGTTATGGAACACGCCCTCGATGGGCAGGTTGATGTCCACCAGTTCAGGGATCGTGAGCTTCATCAGCGGAAGAAAAATGCGCTCGACGGCCTTCCCCATGTAAGCGTCTTCTTGCGGCGGCTTGCCGACGATGGTGGTCGAGTAAATAGGATCTTTGCGGTGGGTGATACAGGAGAGGTGGAAGACGGGATAGAGATCTTCGAGCGAGTAAAAGCCGGTGTGGTCTCCGAACGGGCCTTCGCGTCGCAGTTCGTCGAGATGGACGTGGCCTTCGAGAACGATCTCCGCACTGGCGGGGACTTCGAGGTCCACGGTTTCGCATTGCACCAGCTCGACCGGCTTCTGGCGCAGGAAGCCGGCAATGAGATACTCCTCGACCTCGGGCGGCGCGGGGACGATGGCGGAAAAGGTAATGGCAGGATCGGTGCCGATGGCGACCGCGACTTCCATCTTGCCAGCCGGACCGCCCTCGGCAAGAACCGAGCCGCCGGAAGAGCGGGCCATGAGGTCTACGGCGGCAGTCAAATCCCCAGCCTGTCCCGAATCAGGGAAGGATCGGGCACCTGCAGTCCGCAGTGCTTCCCGGTAGTGTTCGGCCCCGATTTTTTGCCTCTGCCAGTGCATCCCGGTGGTGCGCTCGTCATAGACCTGCATGCGGTAACAGCCCAAGTTGCGTTTGCCGGTCTTCGGGTCGCGGGTGGTAACGCAGGGCAGGGTGATGAAGCGGCCAGCGTCCTTCGGCCAGCACTGCAGAATGGGAAACTGATTCAGCGAGAAGCTGTCCTTGCGGATCACTTCCTTGCAAGGGCCGGTTGGAATCGTCTTGGGGAAGAACTTGCTCATCTCAGTGAGCATGGGCAGCATCTTGATTTTGTCGAGGAAGCCTTGCGGGGACTTGACGTCCATGAACGTGCGGATGCGGCCGGCGACCTGATCGAAGGAGTCCACTTCGAGCGCGAGATTCATGCGGCGCGAGGAGCCGAACTGGTTGATGAGGACTTGAGCGCCAGGATGACCTTTGATGTTTTCAAAAAGCAGAGCGGGGCCTCCGGGCACTTCGGAGCTTCGCCCGACCGGATGCGCGGCAGTCCCGGTCGCCCCCCGAGTCTTGCCGACGCCCTTGCTCACACGGTCGGTAATTTCGGCGATCTCCAGGATGGGATCGACTTCGGTTTGAATTTTCTTCAATTCGCCGGCGCGGTCCAGAGCCGCGATCCACTGGCGTAGGTCGTCGTAGGCCAAACAGTTCCTCTTTCCTTGTCATTCTGCGCGGCGGCGACCGATCCCCGGTCGGATGCGGACTGCACAAAAAGCGAAATGCTTCGACTCCTTCGCACCGCTCGCGTAAGGGAATGCTCAGTCGCTTAGCATGACAGTGGCAGCGGACTCACGATTATACCGGTGAATCCGCTCGGCGGAGCAGGGCGGGCTAGCAGCCGGTATCGATTAGCGTGAATCGTGGTGATCGGGAATAAAGACGGGTTCGATCGCTACCGCACGGATGGCGCTGGCGACCAGGCACTCGTCGCTCGGCGGGTTTTTTCGTTCCGGCCGGAGCGCGCCGGGAGTAAGATTTCGACATCACCAGAATGGCAGGACGACATCGCGGGCATTTCGGCCTATCGAATGTTCCCGAGTTGACAAACTGTTGACTAGGCAATCGAGGGCCAGCCTTGTAGGGTAGCATCAGAGCCTCAATATCTCGATTTTGCACGGGCAAAACGGAAAAAAAGTGAAACGACGAGTGGTGATTACCGGCATGGGCGCGGTGAGTCCGAATGGAGTGGGCAATGCGGCATTTTCCGCGGCCATTCTTGAAGGACGCAGCGGGGTGGGACGGATCTCGCGGTTCGATCCGTCGGAGATTCAGGTGCAAATTGCGGGCGAGGTGCGCGACTTCGACGAACTGGCGTGGGTAGAGAAACGGGAGCGGAAACATGTTTCCCGGGTGTTGCCCCTGGCACTGGCAGCCGCCACCGAGGCTTTGCACGAAGCCGGCGTTGAACACTCCACTCTTTCCCTCGAGGAACGGCGACGGATGGGGGTCATTCTCGGGTCGGGCGGCGGAGCGCAAGAGTTCACGGAAGAGCAGTACCGGCTATTTTTTCATCAGGAATACAAGCGCATGAGTTTGTTCTGCGTCCCCACCGGAGTGATGGGAACGCTGTCGAGCGAACTCAGCGTGCGGTTTGGACTGCGGGGGGCCAGTCACGTGGTGACCACCGGGTGCACGTCCTCGACCGACGCGTTCGGATATTCCATGCGACAAATTCAGTCGGGACGGCTGGACATGGTGCTGAGCGGCGGAGCGGATGCGCCGATCGCGCTAGGCATCGTCAAGGGATTTATTCTCATGAAGATCTTGACGGACCGCTGGAACCAGGCACCGGCACAGGGATCGCGGCCGTTTTCAGCCGATCGCGACGGGTTTGTGGTGGCCGAGGGCGCCTGGATGTTTGTGCTCGAGGAATATGAACACGCGCGGGCCCGGGGAGCTAAGATTTTGGCGGAAATTGCGGGGTATGGATCCACTTGCGAGGCATTCCACCGGGTGCGCCTGCAGGAGTGTGGCGAGGAGCCGGCGCGAGCCATTGGGCTAGCGATGAAAGAGGCAGGCATCGCGGCGGAAAATGTGCACTACGTCAATCTGCACGGCACTTCGACCCAGTTGAATGACCGGATCGAGACCCGAGCCTTGAAATTGGTGCTTGGGGAGCGGTCGCCCGAGGTGCCGATGTCCGCCTTGAAGTCGCAGATCGGGCATCCGCAGGGAGCCTGCGGCGCGGCAGGCGTGGCGGCGACCCTGGTGGCCATGCAAAGTGGGCAGATTCCACCGACGCTGAATCTAGAGAACCCTGATCCCGAGTGCGACCTAGACTACGTGCCCGATGTAGGGCGACGAAACACGATCGAGCACGCGGTTTGCAACTGCATTGCCTTTGGGTCGAAAAATTCCGCACTGGTGCTTCGCAACTGCGCCTAAGCCTCTTCCCGGGGACTACGGATGCCCATGTTGAAAACTTTCATGATCGCTCTGTTGGGAATGGCGGTCGCCGCTGCCGGCCCGTCCTGCTCCGGCCAGGGTGCAACCGCCGCCCCGGCGGCAGGAAGCGTAATGGCCGAGAACGCAATGGCCGAGAAAATGATCATTGATACCGATATCGGAGACGATATCGATGACGCTTTCGCACTGGCTCTGGCCCTGCACAGTCCAGAGCTGCGAGTCATAGGCGTGACGACGACCTTTGGGGAGACCCAGACGAGGGCGCAGTTGGTCGACCGATTTCTCGGCGAACTGGGGCGGCCAGAAATACCGGTCGCGGCTGGCGTGGCGACGGCGCCCAAGGGGCCGCTTACCCAGCGGCGCTACGCCGAGGGCGGACATTTTGCCAAGTCGTCGCATCCGGATGCCGTCGAGTTTCTGCTCGAGCAGTGTCGCCGGTATCCCGGGCAGATCACCTTGATCGCCATCGGACCGTTGATGAATGTGGGACGTGCCATCGATCGGGATCCAGAGACCTTTCGAAAACTCAAGCGCGTGGTCATGATGGGCGGTTCGATCAAGCGGGGCTATGGGGATATGGGTTACACGGCGCCGCGCGGCCCCGAGGCGGAATGGAATATTCGGAACGACATCGCTTCGGCCCAAAAGCTGTTTGCTTCGGGAGTGCCGTTGTTCGTGATGCCGCTCGACTCCACCCAATTGAAAATGGACGAGGTCAAACGGGCATTCCTGTTTAGCCAGGGCACGCCCACGACCGATGCTCTCACCTTGCTTTACCACGAGTGGGGGCAGGAAACGCCGACCTTGTTTGATCCGATGACGATTGCGTTTGCGGCGAATCCAGCGCTCTGCCCGGTCGAGCCCATGCGCATTCGAGTGGACGACCAAGGCTTCACGCGGCCGGAGGCAGGCACGCCCAATGCCGAGGTTTGCCTGAATTCGAATTCCGACCAGTTCTTTCGCTTTTATCTCACCCGGGTGGCCGAGCGGTAGTCCTCGGGCCGGCATCTGGCTTCAATTCGACAACCACACCCTCACTCCAGCCATATTTCTTGTCAAAGAGCTCGCGCACGGCGCGCTGCAGGTTGGGATCGGCTTGGGGTGAGAGGACGCGCGCTCTGGCGACCAGGGTCTTCCCTGCCACCCGGACCTGGACTTCGGGATGAGCGCCGAGATTCTGGACCCAATGGGAACTCGGGTATTCGGCGATGACATAGAACCGGGTTTCGTACTCGGTAAACCAGATCTCGATTTCGCGGGGCCGGTTGGTCTTGCGGCCGCGTGTGGTGAGGTAGAGATATTGCTCGCGGTCGAAGCTGGGGCGCGAGGCTGCCAATCGACACACCGTCCATTGCAGATTCCCGGCCGCCGCGCTGCTCCCCGCTGGACAAGCGTGTCAGTCGCTTGTTTCCTGTCCCCGCGAATGCCGGCCAGACGGTTGCACGCGCGGGAACGAACAGCGCAAAAGGGCGCTTCGCGGGTGAAGGCGCCGCTAACCCTTTAACTTGAGCTTGGACTTATTTTCTTCCATGAATTCCCGTAATTTGTCGGCGGAGTCCAGGAGGCGGATCCACTGTTCATAATAGAGAGTGACGGGGAAGCGGCCCAGGCCGTAGACGCTGATTCCCCCCTTTTCGCCGACGCGGAATTCCAGACTGCCAGTGCGGCGCGTGCCTTGCTGTTTTTCGAGCTCAGCAAGACGGGTCTTGAGTTCTTCATAACTTGGTTCGGGCATTCCTTGCCTCACAAAATTGGGGTATGGAGAACAACGATTCTTACACGCGTGGGCGGAGAATTCAAATTCGCCGGCGCTGACCCTGAGCCTTCCGCAGGGCCCGGCAGAAAGAACCACCGAGAGAAATGGCGCCCAAGCGCCCGCCGCCGGGCGGCCAACAACGCCCGAAGCTTAGGCCTTCGGCGCAGGCCTCAAGCGCGAGACGCGGACGACAGACCACCTGCACAGACAAAAAGGTAACAAGCGGGTCCGTGGAGAATGCCCGACTGGCAAGGATTCTCGAACGGTCGCCCAGAAAATAGAGCCGCGATTTTACAATCCCTTGACATTTGCCAGACCCCCGCAGGCTAGCCTCAGTCGCGAAGTTCGACTCGGTGAAGGCCTCACGGAACCCCAGGTTGCGTCACGAAAAATTGGTTGGAAACGGCTCGTGATTTCTGGGGAATTTCCTGCGCGGCCCTGACCAGAACTAGCCCGTTTCTGTCCGTCCCAGGGGAAGACTCAACCATCGTCAGGTAGGAGAAGAAAACATGAAACGCTTTAGATTTTTGAGCCCAGCCTGGTTGCTGGGCGCAGTCGTGGCGTTGGCGCCAGCTTTTGCTCAGGCCGCCAGCCCATTCATCGGACCACTCAAGGTCACGCCCGGTCCCCTCACAAATCCGGGCAACGGTGACATTAATCCCTACGGCGTGGCCGTAGTTCCACGCAGCACGGGAAAGCTGGTCAAGGGCCATGTGCTGGTCAGCAACTTCAATAACGGCAACAATTCCCAAGGCACGGGCACGACGATTTCCGATATCGCCCCGGATGGAACCGTGAAGCTGTTTGCCGAGATTAGCGCCTCTCGATTGCCCGGACCCTGTCCTGGCGGCATCGGCTTGACCACCGCACTGTCTGTGCTGCGTTCGGGATGGGTGATCGTCGGTAGCTTGCCTACCTCGGACGGGACCTCGGCCACCGCCGCGGCCGGCTGCCTGCTGGTGCTGAACGATCGGGGAAAAGTCGTCGAAACCCTCTCGGGATGGCGTTTCGGAGTGCAGATCAACGGGCCGTGGGACATGACGGCGCTCGATCTGGATAACGTCGCGGAACTGTTCGTCACCAATGTGCTCAACGGCACCGTGGCGGCGGATCCGGACGTGAACCAGCCGGGCAATGTCGTCAATCAAGGGAACGTGGTGCGGATTATTCTGTTCGTTCCGGATCATGGCCAACCACAAGAAGTGCTGCGCACCGTAGTGGGCTCCGGCTTTGGGGAGCGGACCGATCCGGCGGCGCTCGTGATTGGACCGACCGGAGTGGCGTTGAACGACGCGGGCGATCTCTACGTGGCCGATACGCTCTTGAATCGCATTGCCAAGATTTCGAATGCGGTGGCGCGATTCAGCAGCGCGAGCACGGGAAAGACAGTATCCGCAAACGGGGCGCTGAACGGTCCGCTTGGACTGGCGCTGGCTCCGAACGGAAACATTCTGACGGTGAATGCAAACGATGGGAATATCGTCGAGACCACGCCGCACGGATCGCAGGTTGCGGTCAAATTCATCGACACCAGCAATATGGGAGGCGGCACGCTGTTTGGTTTGGCCCTTACGCCGAACCAAAAAGGGGTTTACTTCGTCGATGACGGAGACAACACGCTCGATCTGCTGCACTGAATATTGAGAATCGCTGAATCTGGGGCCCCGCTTTGGGTAAAGCGGGGTTTTTTTGGTCTGCGAAAGCCGATGGCAAGTCCTCTGCCATCATGCGGAGGAGGCGGAAAACGGACTGGGCAACGGGGCGGTTCGAAGAATAGGGTGGAGCGGGAGACGGGACTCGAACCCGCGACGTCCAGCTTGGGAAGCTTAACATCGCAGTCTGGTAGGATATTAGCAGGCGCTGGTATAAGAGGGCTTGTGGCGGAAACCGTAAACGAACGCATTACTCGGTTAGAATACCTGATGGGAGTACTGGCGGAAAAACAGGCCAGGCTGGATGATGTGCTGGTGGTGCTCACGGATGCGCAGATCAAGACCGAGGAACGCTTCCGCGAGACGGACCAACGCTTCCGCGAGACGGACCAGCGCTTTCGCGATACCGATGCGCGCATTGAAAAACTGGTGGTGGCGATCGGGGAGTTCCTGCGGAACAAGCCCCAGTAATCAGCTCAGCCGAGGCCTCCAACGGGCCGTGTTATCCTCAATAGAGTACGTCTTCCCGGAAATCAACCTTGAAAATCGGCTTTGTCAGTTTGGGCTGTCCCAAAAACCTGGTGGATAGCGAAGTGATGATGGGCCAGCTTGTGTCGCGCGGACACGAGTTGACGCCGCATCCGGACCAGGCCGACGTGTTGGTGGTCAACACCTGCAGCTTCATCGATCCCGCCAAGCAGGAGTCCGTGGACACCATCCTGGAGATGGCCGAATACAAGAAAATCGGCCGCGCCAAGAAGCTGATCGTGGCCGGATGCCTGGTGGAGCGCTATCGCGGCGACATCCTGCGGGACATGCCCGAGGTGGATGCGCTCATCGGCACCAACGAACTCGACCGCATCGCGGCCCTTTGTGAAGGCTGGGCGGACGATACGGTGCCAGACCCTGCGCCCGCGTACCTCTACCACGATCTGACGCCGCGCATCCTCGCCACTCCGGGCCACTACGCTTACATCAAGATCGCGGAGGGCTGCGACCATCCCTGCACGTTCTGCGTGA
>PKYX01000535.1 GCA_003132825.1 Acidobacteriaceae bacterium | reverse complement strand
GATTGATTAGAGAAGCAGCGCCGTCGCGACGGCGGCGCTACTGCAAGAAACGAGGAAACTATTTTGAAACGCGCGCTACAAATCGTTGGGCTGGCAGGTGGGCTGGCTCTGCTTGTGCCGTTGGCCCTTGTTCCAGCGGGTCAGGCGCAGGAAACACATGTATCCCGTGAAGGCGGAGCCTGGGCTCAGGAGATCACGGGTTCGCTGGCAGCGGTCAAGAACTTGAGAGTCAAAGTTGACATGGGTTCCGTGGTGGTACGCGGCGGGCAGCAGCAGGGCATCAATTACGTGGTTCATACTCATTTTGGCAATTCTTCCGAGCAGGATGCACGCCGCCAGTTCGAGCAGTATAAGGTTACCGCATATGTGAAGGGCGATACCGCCTGGATCGTTGGCGACTGGCAGGGGGGAAGGCGGCCGCGCCGCTTCTCCGGAGAATTTTCGGTGGTGGTTCCGCGCGACATGGCGCTGCTCAAGCTCGAAACCGAGGGCGGCAATGTGGACGCTTCTGGAGTCGCTGGCCGGGTGGAAGCGGAGAGTGGCGGCGGCAGCATGAAGCTAGATGACATTGGCGGAGGAGCGAACGCCGAAACCGGGGGCGGATCGATCGATGTAGGCACCGTGGGTGGTGAGCTTAACTTGCACACTGGCGGAGGGTCCATCGAAGTGCGGCACGCCAACGGCAAGGTCGTGGCAGAGACCGGCGGCGGCAAAGTAGAGATCCAATCCGGAGCCCAGGGCGCAATCATCGAGACCGGCGGGGGNNACAATGCAACGGTAAAGTGAAGGTTTCTACCGGCGGCGGCAGCCTGGACCTGAGTGACATTGGCGGTCCGGCGGAACTCGAAACCGGAGGCGGAAACATCCACCTGACGTCGGCCAAGGGACATGTTCACGCCGAGACCGGGGGTGGCGGGATTGAGCTTTATGGCGTGCCCTCGGCGCGGGCCGAAACCGGCGGGGGCGGGATTACCGTGAAGCTGGTGAATACGGGCGGCGAGCGTAACGATTCCGATCTGGAGACCGGTGCGGGCGACATCACCGTGTATATTGCGGCGGATGTTGCTATTAACGTGCGAGCCAGCGTGGATATGGGCAACGGGCACCGCATTACCTCCGATTTTACCGATATCCACATCATCAGCGAAGGGGACAAGTGGGGTCCGAAATCGCTAACCGCCGAGGGCAAGCTGAATGGCGGCGGGCCTACGGTGAAGGTGCACACCTCGAGTGGTGACATCTGTTTCAAGCGTGCCAGCCACTAAAGTTTTGCGCCGTCCGCCTGGTCAAACCAGGAAAATATTGTTGAGGAATGACAATGCGTAAATACGTTATGACTAGCGTCGTGTTGCTGCCGTTGCTCCTCACCTTTTCGCAGGCCGCGCAGAACTGGTCGGTGGATCCGCCGGAGCAACCCTGGGTCTTCTCCAGCGAAGACAGCGGTACCAGTTCATACCTCGGGGTCGACATTTCGGANNTGAAGGAAGAAAAGGGCGTTGAGGTAACCATGGTCGACCAGGACGCTCCTGCAGGCAAGGCGGGCATCAAAGAGCATGACGTGATTCTGACCATGAACGGCACTTCGATTGAAAGTGGAGCGCAGTTGCGTCGCATGATCCACGAGATGCCGCCTGGCCGCGTCGTGACCTTCGGCTTGAGCCGTGACGGGCAGCCGATGACGGTGAAAGTTCAGTTGGGCGACAAGCACCAGGAGTTCTCCATGGGCCATAACATGAAGGACTTTCACATTCAGATGCCCGAGATCCACATTCCGGACATCGACATTCCGTCGATCAACATGGTGGTGGTAACCTCCTCGGCGCGCAGCGGTTTGACTGTGGAAAATATCAGTCAACAACTGGGAGAGTTCTTCGGTGTCAAGAATGGCAATGGAGTGTTGGTGCGCTCGGTCGAGAAAGGCAGCCGTGCGGAAAAGGCAGGCTTCCGCGCCGGAGACGTAATCGTGAAGGTCAACGACCAGCCTGTGCATGACACCGGCGATTTCAGCCACGCGGTCCGGTCGCGCAATGGTGCGGCCGTGAATGTATGGGTGATCCGCGACAAGAAGGAGCAGAATCTGAATCTGGCTCTGCCCGATCGCAAGGAATCTGGCGAAGTTCTCGAGGAAGAGGAAAGCCTTGAAGGTCCACTGATCGATGCGGAATCAGCCGTCGAACTGAGCCAGTTCGAACAGTATGTCGCCCAGTTGCAACCCGAGATGAAACTTGCCGAAGACTCTCGCACCGCGGTCCGGGAGCTTCGCAATGATCTCTGCGGACAGCAGCGGTCACTGCGCCAGCAGACAGAGAAGCTCAGGAACCAATCTCGTCTCCAACAAAAACAACTCAAGCGCGATCAGGAAAAGCTGAAGATGCAGTTGGACCAACTGCGCCAGATACCGGTGGCACATTGGTTCGATATTTAGAGATGAGGCGGTTCGTGCGCTAGTGGCAGCTTGAAGTGGTAAGCGCAAGGCTGGCGACGCAGATGCGATTCCGTCCCGCCTGTTTCGCGGCGTAGAGTCCACTGTCGGCCGCCCGGACCATTTCGTCCCGAGTCTTGCCGTGAGCGGGAAATGCCGCGATTCCCGCGCTAATCGTGATGGTTCGGGGTACTCCCGGAAACTGAAAGCTCTCGACCAACCGGCGCAATTTCTCGGCAATGGCGACAGCTTGTTGCGTGGTGATTTGAGTCAGCAGAATGGCGAATTCTTCTCCCCCGTAGCGGCACACCACATCAATCTTGCGCAACTGCTGGTGAAAGAGCGAAGAAACCTGCCGCAGCACCTCGTCTCCGAGAAGATGACCGAACTCATCGTTCAGCCGCTTGAACTGATCGATATCCGCCATGACCACGGCCATGCCGGTCCCGTAGCGGCGGGNNGCGCTTGAAGTGATCGATATCCACCATAATCACCGCCATGCCTGCGCCGAATCGTCGCGCGCGCTCCAGTTCTTCCGCCATGCGAAGCTCGAAGAAGCGGCGATTGAAAATGCCGGTCAGACCATCCAGGTACGCCAGTTGTTTGACCCGTTCGATGTAGTGAGCATTCTGGATGGAATTGGCGCAAATGTCGGCGACCGATTCGAGCGACTGCAGTTCGCTCTCGCGGAAGGCGTTTCGCCGGGAGCTGTGCAGCGTGAGCACCCCGAGTGTCTGCCCAAAGGAAATCAGCGGGATATGCATGCGTGAGGCGGACTCGAGAAAGAGCCTAAGGGATTCGGGCGTGGCGCTCAAATCCTTCTCGATGATGCTGCTGCTGGTTGAGATCACATGCGCCCAGGGCTCCTGGCTGGCCGGAAAACGTCCGCCGGCAGGAGTGCAGGGAGTGAGCGTCCCTTGATGCGCCCGCATCACCAGGTCGCCTTCCTCGCGCAGCAGAAGCGAGACGTGCGATACCTGAAAGGCTTTCTGAATCACCGAACAGACCCGGACCAGAAGGTCTTCCAGATCCATCACGGCGGTGCTTTGCTGGGCGATGGTATTGATCGCTTCCAACTGCCGCGCCCGCTGCCGTTCCAGCGAGTACAAGCGCGCATTCTGGAGAGCGATCGAGGCCTGCGTCGAAAATAGAGTCAGCAGTTCGATGGTTTCATGATCGAAGTGATCGAGGCGGTCGCTTTGACAGTCCAGTACGCCCACCACTTCATCTCGCACCATCAGCGGAATCGCCAGCTCCGAGCGTGTGGATTGCGCTGCGCAGACATAGCGCGGGTCCTGGCTCACGTCGGGAACATACACCGGTTGCTTCTGCAAAACCGAGGCGCCCGTGATGCCCTCGTGGTATTCCAAACAGATTGCGTCTTTTCCGGGATCCCAGCCGATCTGCGAACGGACGCAAAGCTGCTGGGCATCCTTGTCGAGCAGCAGGATGGCCACGTTCGGCAGATGAAAATAATCGCGCGCGATCGCCAGGATTCTCTGCAACACCTCGTCCAGATCAAAGGTGGAGAGCACGGCCTGGCCGGCATCGTACAGGACCGCGATGTTGTTCATAGCTCAGGGATAGATGTCAGGAATACAGAGTAACGTGTCGACGGCGGTTGGCCGAAGTTCCCAAAGTAACCAAGAAATAGGCCTCGGGAGGAGTCTGGGTGGCCTTACTTCCACCTTCTTGCAGTGCGGATCAGACCATAGGCGACGACACAGAACCAGAAGTCTACGACCAGGCCCGCGTCGAGCTGGAATGGCCGGTGGCGCGGCAGTGGCAGGGACGGCGCAAGAAGAAAGTACGCCACGTTGCCCAGGATGATGGCACTCAGAGCTTGAATGAGATTTATGATCACCGAGGGTTTAGACACCGGCTTCATATTGGGTGGGATCTTCGTGTACGGGCGGAGCATTTTCAGGTCGCCCGTCCTGCTAACATTCCTTCGGAAGCTCTGCCATGCTTGAACTGACCACGCCGGTGCAGTACGTCAAGGGGATTGGTCCGCGGCTGGCNNGTCCGCGACTGGCGGAGATTCTTGCCGCCAAAGGCATTGCCACCGTCGGCGATCTTCTCAATTATCTGCCTTTTCGTTATGAGGACCGGCTGAATCCGCGCGGGATTGCGGAATTGCGCGCTGGCGAAATGGCGACCGTGATTGGCGAAGTTCGCAACTCGGGGTTGTTTCGCACGCGGAAGATGCCGATCTTCCAGCTCACCGTGGGCCAGGGACGATCCAAACTGCGTTGCCTGTGGTTCCATGGCGCCTACCTGCAGGACAAGTTCAAGCCCGGCCAGTTGATCGCGCTCTATGGCAAGGTGGAGCAAGACTCGCGCAGCGGAGAGCTGCAGATTGTGCAGCCGCAGTTTGAGATGCTGGGCGATGCCGGCGGAAGCGGCGCGGATGACAAAGCGGCGGCGTCGCTGGAAGTAGGGCGCATCGTGCCCATCTACGAGTCGGCGGGGCAAGGACGCGTGACGGCGCGCTGGTTTCGCCGGGTCATCCGCACGGCTCTGGACGATCTGACTCCCGACCTCG
>PKYX01000260.1 GCA_003132825.1 Acidobacteriaceae bacterium | reverse complement strand
TGATGCCGTTCTACTACATTTCGAAAACGCACTCCGTGCCGGGATATCTGAAGCTGCGTTTCGGCGAATCCAGCCGCGCCCTGTCCGCAGTTTCGTTTGCGTTCATGACCGTGCTCATGAGCGGCGTCAACATGTTTGCCATGGCCAAGGTCATGCAGATTGTGCTGGGATGGGACATCAACTTCAGCATCTGGGTCTCGTCGCTGACAGTCGCGATTTATGTGACGCTGGGCGGGCTACGCTCGGCCATCTTCAATGAGGTGCTGCAGTTCTTTCTCATCTGGGCGGGTGCTCTGCTGATTCCGATCCTTGGATTGTACGAAGCCGGCGGGTGGGGCAACCTCAAGCTGCTGATTGCGCAACGAGCCTCGGATCAGTACATCCATCTCTGGTCCGGGTTGGGCTCATTCAGCCACAATCCCATGGGAATCAACTGGGTTGGCATCGTGTTCGGCCTGGGCGCGGTGATCTCGATGGGCTATTGGACCACGGACTTCCTGGTGGTGCAGCGCATTCTGGCCGCGAAAGATATACGCAGCGCGGAAATGGCGCCCATTATCGGCGCAGGATTCAAGATGTTCGTACCGATCATCGTGATCCTGCCGGGCCTGCTGGGTTTGGGCTTGCTACCGGAGAAACTGGTGCCGGAATCGATGGCCGTGGCCACCGGAGCTCATAGCTATAACGATGTGCTTCCGCTCATGCTCGCCCGCTATTGCGGACCTGGGCTGCTCGGCCTTGGAGTTACCGCTCTGATCGCCGGCTTCATGTCTGGAATGGCGGGCAATGTGAGCGCCTTCACCACCGTCTGGACGTATGACATTTACCGTCCGTTTGTGAACAGCAAGGGCAGCGACCACCATTACGTGAACATGGGGCGATGGACCACCGTCATCGGAGTGCTCATCAGCGTGGGAACGGCGTATCTGGTGATGCAGTTCGCCAGCATCATGGATTACGTGCAGGCGCTGTTCAGCTTCTTCATTGCGCCGCTGTTCGGCACCGTGATCCTCGGCATGCTGTGGAAGCGCGCCACCGATGCCGGAGGTTTCTTGGGTCTGTTGGCGGGCACACTGTCTTCGATCGGCATGTGGGCGTGGGTGAAAATCGATCCCACGGCCTTGCGCTATGTGGCGCTCTCCCCGAATGCTCGCGACATGGCCGAGAACATGTACCGAGCCTTGTGGTCATGGATTGTTTGCGTCGTCGTAACCGTGGCGGTCAGCTATATGACGAAGCCCAGGCAAGATAGCGAACTGACGGGCTTGGTGTACGGGGTGACTACGATTCCTCATGAGGCCGAGGTGCCGTTCTACCAACGCCCGGTATTCTGGGCGGTCGTGATCAGCGTGGTGTTTGTAGTGCTCAACATTATTTTCTGGTAGAAATGACGGGTGACGAAATGCGTGACGGAGAAGTTTCAATCTGGTTTTTCATCGGCATTTCACTGCTGGTGAACGGGATTCTGATTGCTGGCGCGGGCATCTGGGAAATCTTCTCCCCGCCCGCGAACCCGGTTGTGCTGTTTCAATATCATGCCAATGCCTGGTGGGGCGGCGTGCTTCTGGTACTGGGGGTGATCTACTGCGTTCAGTTCGCCCCGGGCCGGCATTCCTAGATCAGGCGCTTGGGTTGCGGGAGGAGCGCCCAGCGCGCGGCGAAAACCTGCCGAATGCGCGCCAGGAGCGGCATGGCTGCCCCTCCTACGCCGTTTCGGAAATCAGTCATCGGGTCTAGCTATTGGCTCTTTGCCGGGGTAAATAACTCCAGCCGCACTCGCCAGGAAACTGACTGACCCGGTTGCAACAGGACCATCCCGTTGTTTCTCTTTCCCCAGATTTTGTTGTAGGGATCGGCGAGATTGAATTGGGGTTCAATCGCCACCACGTTTCGATCCAGGGGTGCGTAAACCTGAAAGCCCTTGATTTCGCGCGAAAGGGCGACGATGCGAAGACCGTAGCCGGCCGCTGGGTCGATCAGTTTCACGACTGCGGTGCCGTCGGACTGGCGCTTCACGTCGGGGAAGAAATCGTCCATGAAAAGCGTACCCAGTGCCGCTCCGTCCGGGGCGGTAAAGTCATAGGGAGTGCCGGTGACGGACTCGACCTTCCCCGTCGGCAGCACATCGTCGTAGTTGTTGACCAGGGCGCGCTCGTCGGCGGGTAGATGCAGTCTGATCTGCTCCCGCTTGCCACTGAGCAGACGGAACCACGGATGAAACGCCACGCCTACCGGCAGCGGCTCATTCCCGACATTCTTGGTGGTGACTGTGACCTCCACCGCGGCATCTTTCAGCACGGTTTGTACGTGCACCTCGGTCTGAGAGGGCCAGTGGCCGCCAAAGTCTCCCGCATGCAGGTTGGCGGAAACGCTCGACTCTGCGGGTCCGTTGTGCACGTGGACATCTTGGAACTTGGCGGAGAGAATCAGGCCGTGCATGGCAAGAACGGTGGCGCCCGGTTTCTTGCCATGCCAATTGGCCGGCAGGGAGATGGTCTTGCCGGCGATGTCGGTTGCGATGGTCTTTCCGTCGGAGGACAGCTTTCCGGTAATGCGGTTGGCATACGGCAACAGGATGGCCGCGCCCACGGAAAAGCCTTTATTCCCAAACTCGTCGTCGCCTTGATCGAGAAGCTGCTTGACCTCGGGCAGGGCAGGGGAATCGAACAGATCGACTTCGCCTCGGCCCGGGATAAAGGCCTTGATCTGCAGGATGTTCATTCCACGGCCCGGTAGGATGGTAGCCTCCACAAATCGCGGAGTGCTCTCGTCCTTCGAGGGAGGACGTTTCAAAGTGACCGCCGGTTCCCCGCCGATCGAAATGGCCGGCGACGGAGAAGCCTCATGCGACGCAGACTGCGATGGCGTTTCCTGACCGAGCGAACGGCCCGACGCCAAGGCAACAAACAGAACCAGCAGCGACATGCCCCCTAAAGTTTTCATATGTGCTCGCAGCTAACCAAACTCCTTTCGCAAATTATTGGGAATTCAGAAACCTTGCTGTAGCCGTGCGGAGTAGATTCACCGCTTGGCGGCCGAAGCGTTTTCTCAATCGCCGAGTCCGTACCTGGGAATTACAATAACGAAGAATTGCTCAATCGGAGGAGGATTGTATCACAGGGCTAGGAAAACGTTTACCCGGCTGATTTTGATTCTGGTAGGCTGTCTCGCGGGAGAAAATCGAACCGGGGACTGGAGATTTCTAAAAGGTAGCCGCACCCGATCGGGAATGGCGGAGTGAAATTGAAATGAAGAAACGTCTCGCGGTGGTCAGTCTCGCGCTGGTTTTCTGTTCCCTCGGGAGTCTGAGAGCGCAAGACCGTGCGCCCGACGCGCGCTCTTTCGCCCACCAGGCTGAGTCCGAGCCGGCGCGGTTGGCCAGAACCCCACCGATGGGTTGGAACAGCTGGGATTCCTACGGCACCACGATCCCGGAGGACGAATTCAAGCGGAACGCGCAGTGGCTGGCGCAGAATCTGAAAGCCTACGGTTGGCAGTATGTCGTCGTGGATATGGAATGGTTTGTCACCAATCCTCGGGCGGAGGGGAATTCTAAGAACTCGCAATTCAGCCTGGACGACCATGGCCGCTACACGCCGGCCGAGAACCGGTTCCCCTCCGCGGCCAACGGTGCCGGCTTCAAGCCGCTGGCCGACTACACACATTCGCTCGGTTTGAAATTTGGCATCCATATTCTGCGGGGCATCCCCAAACTGGCAGTGGAAAAGAAGTTGCCGATCGCTGGGTCGTTCTACCGCGCCGCCCAAGCCGCTGATACTTCAGACACCTGTCCCTGGAATCCGGATAACTATGGTTTGCAAGCCGCCAAGCCGGCCGCGCAGGCCTATTACGATTCAATCGCGCGACTCTACGCCAGCTGGGGCGTCGATCTGATCAAGGCGGATTGCATCAGCAGCCGTCCGTATAAAGGTGACGAGATCCGCATGCTGAGCCTTGCTCTGCGCAAGACCGGCCGGCCGATTGTGCTGAGTCTTTCTCCCGGAGCGGCGCCCATCGAGAAAATCGACCAGCTGCGCACGTACTCGCAGATATGGCGCATTTCCGACGATATCTGGGATCTCTGGCACAGCACCGTCGAGTACCCCCAAGGGTTAAGCGACCAGTTTTCCCGAGCCGCCAAGTGGGCCCGGCTCGCAGAACCCGGTCATTGGCCAGACGCCGATATGCTGCCGCTCGGCCATCTGGGCCCAGCGCCGGGATGGGGTTCGGCGCGGGAGACTCGCCTCACGCATGACGAGCAGCGCACCTTGATCACGCTGTGGTGCATGGCCCGCTCGCCACTTATGATGGGCGGCAACCTGACTGTGAGCAACCCGTGGACCACTTCCTTGCTCACCAATTCCGAGGTGATTGCCGTCGACCAGCACTCCACCGAAAGTCATCAGGTACTCGCAACGGATAAGACGGTGGTCTGGCTGGCGCAGTCCGCATCGGCCGGGGAGTTCTATCTTGCCCTGTTCAATACGGGCGAGTCCACTGAAACCGTGGGATACGGCTGGAACGACCTGAGTTTAGGGGGAACCAACTACCAGGTGCGAGATCTCTGGGAACACAAGGATCTGGGTTCGAAAGATTCGGTCGCGGTGACCTTGCCGGCGCATGGCACCGTGCTCTACCGCATATCGCCCGGGGCCGGCGTCACAGCGGGTCGATGACCGGCCTGTTCTGTCGGGTCCGCCTGGAGCTTCGGCCAGAACGAGCCGGTCCCTGCCCGGGTTGACCAGAGATTTCTAGCCACGAGCGAAATCGAGGTATCCACGCTGAACATCGGCGCGGATCAGCTTCACGCGGAACCTGTCGCCTAGCTTGGTTCCCTGCTGCCCCTGGGTCAACATCCCGTCGACGCGCGGTTTCAGCACCCGCACGAAGGTTCCGTAGGAGTTTACGGTTTCAACCACCGCATCAAAGGTCTCTCCAATCCGCCGACTCATCGCCGCCGCCGCCAGCCGTTTCGACATCTGGCGTTCCACCTTCTGGGCCGCGTCTTCCTTCAGCGTGCAGTTGCTGGCGATCGCGGCCAGTTCCTCATCGGAATAGGGGTTGGGCTCGCCGGCCAGCAGAGCTTTGATCAACCTCTGCGTGACCAGATCGGCGAAGCGCCGATTGGGAGCAGTCGAGTGAGTATAATCCCGCACTGCCAGCCCAAAGTGTCCCTCCTCGGGATCGCCGGGGCGTTCGAGAACGTATTCGCCGGGGCCGATCAGCTTGATGATCTCGAGCGAAAGCGCGGCAAAGTAATCCGGATCGGCAGCCTTGCGCTGGAGCAGAAAATCATTCAGCGCTTTCGAATCAGGCTGCGCGGGCAGCTTCACTCCGTGTAGGGCGGCGACTTGTACGATCCGGTCCCAGTGTTCGGGAGTCTTCACAATACGGCGCAGCGAGGATACCTTCTCGAGCGAGCGGGCCACCACTCCGTTGGCGGCGATCATGAAGTCTTCAATCAATTCCGTGGCGTTGTTCTTCTGCTCTCCGACCACGTCGACCACCTGCTGATTCACCAGAACCGGCTGCACCTCGCTGCTCTCGAGGTTGAGAGCACCATGGCGGAAGCGCTGATTCTTGAGCGCCTGCGCAACTTCATCCTGCAGCTTGAGCTGCGCCTCGAGCTCGCTCGATGCGGCCACTTTCGCCGGAGCTGGGTCGGTGCCCTCGAGCCAGGCCCCCACCGCGTTATAGGTAAGCTGTGCCCGGTTGCGGACGACGGCGCGATACAGGTTGCCGGAGTTCACGGTGCCATCGGCGCTGACAGCGAACTCGATCACGATGCTAAGACGGTCTTCATTTTCGAGCAGCGAGGTCAGACCCGTCGAAAGCTCCTCCGGCAGCATGGAAAAATTCCGCACACCCGCGTAAATGGTTGCGGTTTGCTTGGCTGCGTACCGGTCAATGGGCGAGTTCTTGGGGACGAATGCATCCACGTCCGCAATCCCGACCATCACCTTGACGTCGCCGTTCGGCTGCCTTTCCGCTACCTCGATTTGGTCGAGGTCCCGCGAGGTATCGTTGTCGATCGACGACCACACCAAATTGCGCAGGTCGCGGATATCGGGACGGGGAGAAATCTCGGGCGGATGGGCTTTCAACTGGGCGACTTGCTGATCGACTTGGGGAGGGAACGCCGCCTCAAAGCCGTTCTCCTGCATGAGTTGTTTGGCGGTTGCCTGGAGATCGAGATGGGCAGGATGGATGTCGTTCATAGTTCGCCGCGGGAAGAATTTCTGACAGGGAAAGGCTATCACGTTCCTTCGGTTTCATTGGTTTGCACCCTGTCCTGTCCTGTCCGCGGAATCGGTTCCGCGCCGTGATAATCTAATAACAGCGGTTGCTGCGAACGCCTTTCAGGCAATTTCCCGCAGTTCCCATTAGAAATCATGATTTCAGTCAGCAACGTTTCCATGCGCTACGGCGCCAAAGTTCTGTTCGACGAGGTGTCCACCGCCTTCACGGTGGGTAAGCGCTACGGACTCACCGGTCCAAACGGCGCCGGCAAGTCCACGTTCCTGAAACTTTTGACCGGCGAGCTTGAACCGCAGAAGGGAACGGTTGTGCGCCCGAAGAAATTCGGCGTGTTGAGCCAGGACCAGTTCGCCTTTGACGCCTATCGCGTGATTGACACCGTGGTCATGGGAAACAAGCGGCTGTGGGCGGCCCTGGAAGAGCGCGACCGAATCCATGCCAAGCCGGAAATTACCGACGAAGACGGCATGAAGCTGGGCGAGCTCGAGGGCATCGTCGGCGAAGAGGACGGTTACACGGCCGAGACCGACGCTGCCATTCTGCTGCAGGGCCTTGACATCGCGGACCAGCTGCACGAGCGAAAAATGGGGGAACTGCAGGGCGGACAGAAAGTCCGCGTGCTGCTCGCGCAGGCCTTGTTCGGGCATCCCCTGGCGCTGTTGCTCGATGAACCCACCAACCACCTGGATCTGGACTCCATCCACTGGTTGCAGGCCTTCCTGAATGACTACGAAGGCGTGCTGATCGTCATCTCCCACGATCGCCATTTCCTCAACAGCATTTGCACCCACATCGCCGACATTGACTACGAGACCATCATCACCTACACCGGCACCTACGACGACATGGTCGTGGCGAAAACGCAGATTCGCTCGCAGATCGAGGGACAGAACGCCCAGCGCGAGAAAAAGATCGCGCAGCTCAACGAGTTTATCGCTCGCTTTTCCGCCGGTACGCGGTCCAGTCAAGTGCAGTCACGACGCAAGGAAGTGGAACGGCTCCAGGTGACGGAGCTCGCGAGATCGAACATCCAGCGCCCATTTTTGAAGTTCGAACAGAAGCGGCCGTCGGGAAAACACATTCTCGAACTGGAAGGCGTTGCCAAGTCTTATGGCAAGGCTGAAGTCGTACGCGGGTTTACCGCCAGCCTCACCCGCGGCGAGAGGATCGCGCTCATGGGTCGAAACGGCGCCGGCAAGACCACGTTGCTCAATGCACTGCTGGCCAACTCGCCCACGGTTCCAGAGGCCGAACTGCGCAAGACCAGCGGCTACGATGGACCCTTTCTCAGTGCCGGCAAGGTGATCTGGGGACACGAAGCCGCAGTCGGATATTTTGCCCAGGATCACCGATCGTTAATCGAACCCGGGATGACGGTGTTTGAATGGCTTCATCAGTGGGATCCGGCGGCGGTGCACGAGGAAATTCGCGGCCTGCTCGGCCAAATGCTGTTCCCGCGGGAGGACGCGAATAAGCGAACCGACATTCTTTCGGGCGGCGAAGCAGCCCGGCTGATTTTTTGCAAGCTGATGCTGCAGAAGCCCAACGTGCTGGTCCTCGACGAGCCCACCAACCATCTGGATCTTGAATCGATCAACGCTTTGAATATCGCCCTGCAGCGCTACCCGGGAACCGTGCTTCTGGTGACCCACGATCATGACCTGATCGATGAAGTGGCCACTAGGATTTGGCACTTCGAGCCCGACCACAAGATCACCGACTTCAAAGGCGCCTACGAGGAATATCAATCGGTCTCCGTGTAGCGCCGTCGCCCCGCCGACAACGCGCCCGTCTTCGACGGTCTTGCTACCGGGCGTCGCGAACGAACTGGTCGGCCTTGCGTAACTCCGGAAACAGCCATGCCCAAATCGCGATGATGCCGAGCGTGCCTACTCCTCCCAACACCACGGCCGGGACGGTCCCAAACCAGGCTGCGGTCAAGCCCGACTCGAATTCGCCCAACTCGTTCGAAACCCCGATAAAGAGCATGTCCACGGCATTGACCCGGCCCCGCATTTCGTCCGGCGTGTTGAGTTGCACGAGCGTCGCACGAATGATCACGCTGATCATGTCACTGGCGCCCACCAGCAGCAGCGCCACGAGCGACAGCCCCAGGTTGCGCGAGAGGCCAAACAGAATCGTGAACACGCCAAATCCCGCCACACACCACAGCATCGTGGCGCCGACCCGGCCGCGCAGCGGGCGGTGGGCGACGAGAATGGCCATGAGCGCCGCCCCGATTCCCGGGGCGCTGCGAAGTAGGCCCAGGCCCCAGGGTCCGGTCTCGAGGATTTCGCGGGCGTAGATCGGCAGCAGCGCCACCGCTCCTCCGAGCAGCACGGCAAACATATCCAGCGAAATCGAACCCAGGATGATTTTCTGTCGCCAGATGAAGTGAAATCCGGCCAGAACAGTCGTCAAACTGATTTCTTCCCGCGGTTTGGTCCGGGGATGCGGCTCGATGCGCAGCGCTGAGACCAGAGCGACACCCGACACCGCCATAGCCGTGGCATACACGGCCGAAGGCCCCCGGAAGGCGGCGTAGATAAGTCCGCCGAGGGCAGGGCCCAAGATGGTCGCAGTCTGGAAAATACTCGAGTGCCAAGCCACAGCGTTCTGAAAGTGTTCTTCGGCCACCAGCTGCGGCAGGATTGCGCGGCTGACCGGGCCGCTCAGAGAGCGAACCACGCCCAATAAAATCAGCACGCCGTAAATGGGATGAACCGCGCGGGTGCCGTGCCATGCCAGCCCTAACAAAAGTCCCGAGCAGAGCGCGAACCCGCTGTAGCACAGCAGCAGAAGCTGGCGCCGATCGAAGCGGTCCGCCGCATGCCCGGAGGCCAGGAACAGGAGCATTCCAGGCAGAAACTGCGCCAGGCCAACCAGGCCGAGGTCGAGTGCACGATGGGTGATTTCGTAGACCTGCCAGCCCACCGCCACGGATTGCATTTCGAGCGCAGTGACAATGAAAAATCGCGCTAGCTCATAGATGGTAAAGTCCGGGTAGGTGAACGCAACCCGGCCGGAGAGCCCAAGGTCAGCGGAATCTGCCATCACCTTCTACTTTGTCACAAAATTCGAAATCACACGAGAGGCGGGAAGAACTTCGGTTGGGCGGCGCTCCCGGCACAGGGACTCGGATCTCGCAGGAAAGAGCGGGGTGACTCTGAGGCTTCCGAAAATAGCGGGGAATTGGCGGAACATCGTAGACTGCTAGCCGGAAACTGAAACGTGGTTGACCAACCGCCCACTGCCGCAGACGATTTCTTTAGCGGTGCGCTGAGTCGAATCTCGCGATTCATGATCGGGTTGGCGGTTCTCTGCAGTGCCGCCGCTTGGCTGCGTCTCGGATGGCGCATCTCCCTCGGATTCGGTTGCGGCTGCGGCATCGCCTACCTGAATTTTCACTGGCTCAAGCGTGTGGTCAGCGTATTGGGAGATCGCATCACCGAGGGCGGAAACGCTCGGCCAGCGACCGGAGTCGTGCTGCGCTTCCTGCTCCGCTACTTTTTGATGGGTTTAGCCGCCTATGCTATATTCACTGTTTCTCGCGCCAGTCTGTTTGGGCTTTTTGCGGGCCTGTTTTTGCCCGTAGCCGGTATCGCATGCGAGGCGGCCTACGAGGTTTACGCCGCCCTGGCGCGCGGCCTTTGATGGGTCGGGGAGCGAAGCCGGCAATGCGAGCTTAGCGCTGTCTTATGCCCGAACAACTCTGGGTTACAGAAATCCTGAATCACCTGTTCGCTGGTCCGGTCACCGGGCTGCTACGGGCAATCCATATTGAGCCCCACTATCCCGACGCGCCCATCCCCAACGGGGTAGCCATGCAGCTTTTGGTATTTGCCTTTCTGGTGGGGCTGTTTGCGGTCGTCCGGTCGCGGCTCTCGGTGGAACGGCCCGGAGCCTTGCAGCACGTTTTCGAGGGTTTGCACGGTTTCATTCAAGGGCAGAGCGAAGATGTCATCGGGCATGGCAGTGGGGAATTCACGCCGTTCCTGATGGTGTTGATGCTGTTCATCTTGTCCTCGAACTTGCTGGGCCTGATTCCGGGATTCGAATCGCCCACGGCGCTCGCGGTGGTTCCTCTGGGCTGCGCCATCTGTGCTTTCGTCTACTACAACGTCCAGGGACTGAAACATAGCGGTCTGGCCTACCTGAAGCATTTCCTCGGTCCGGTCTGGTGGCTGGCGCCCCTGATGATTCTGATTGAGATCGTCAGTCATCTGGCGCGTATGCTTTCTCTCACTCTTCGTCTCTATGCCAATATGTACGCCGGAGACATGGTTACCTTGGTCTTTTTCTCCCTCATTCCGATCGGGGTCCCGATTATTTTTCTGGGGCTGCATATATTTGTGTCGGGGCTGCAGGCCTACATTTTTGTGCTGCTGACGACGGTGTACCTGTCGGGAGCGGTGGCGGAAGAACACTAGGGATGGCATAGGTCGGTCGGCGGTCTCCAGTCGTCAGCACAGAGTGCCCCAGGCACCGCCCTGACGACTGAAGACCGATGACTGTCGGTTGTTCACCGTTCAGCGTGAGGGCGTCTGCACGAGGATGACGTCAACCACCCACTGGCGGTACTTCATACGAGGAGAGGAAACACCATGCGTAAGCTTAGTTATTTCTTCCTGGCGATGGCGATGCTGTCCTTCGCCGCGCCGGCCTTCGCTCAGGGCGGAGGCGCGGGCACGACCAATTGGGTCGCCATGACGGCCGGATTCTCCATGGCGATTGCCTCGGCTGTCTGCGGTTTGGCGCAGGGCAGAGCGACGGCTGCCGCTACCGAGGCCCTGGCCCGGAATCCAGCCGCCCGCTCGGGCATTCAATTCGCTCTGATTCTCGGTCTGGCGCTGATTGAGTCCCTAGCGCTTTACACACTGGTCATCATTTTCGCCAAAGTGGTTTAGGCAAGATGCAGAGACCGAAAAGCCTCTGCTCGGATGGAAGGGCAGAGGCTTTTTGTTGTTTCCAATGCAGTCGGGCTAGATTTTTCTCTGGCCATCCCAGTCGTCGGCTTTGGCCTCACGGGCATCGTCCATGGCGTCGACGATCGCGCGCCGCAGGCGATAGCGGCTTTCAAGGTCCATATTCACAATCTCAAAACCCACTTCATTGACCCGGGCGCGGCGCAGCAGGACTTGCCCGCGGACGTGGCGCACCCCGATCGAGATGTCGATGTAGGCTTCGGTGCCCACGCGAAGATTGTCTTCCTTGACTCCCATGCCTCCGCCGAGGCTCAGCTCGCGGATGGTGATGCTCGACTTCCCCCAGGAGCTGCCGATGCTGGCGGAAAGCGTCTTCCGCAAAACCACACGCTCGTAGCGCCGCTGCCGGACCCAGGGGCAGGCGGGCGCGGAATCGAGCGGAGAGACGGCCAAATCTCCAGGCTCCAGGCCGCTATCGGCCACTGCCGTCAGGCCATAGCGAGGGTCGATCTTTGCCAGGGCTTGCGCGGCCGCGATGCGCAGCTCGCGGTGGTTCAGCCATTTCCACATCTTTTTCGCTTCCAGAAGACCGCGGAGCACTCCGACCGATTCCGGCTCCCGCAGCCGACCCAACGATTCGACGGCCTTCACTTGCAGTAATGGAGGACGGCCCTCGGCCTCGCCGCTCTCGGCAATGACCAGCAAGGGCAGGGCGGCGGTTCGGTCTCCGCTCATGCCAATTTCATCGAGCGCCTGCGGCAGCACCAGCGGATCCAGAATTTCCAAAAGCTCTAGCAGTGTGCGACCGCGATCAGGAGCCGCCCCGAAGGCGATTTGCCGTACGACCATATCGTGGTAGAAGCGGTTCCACTCGCGCAGGCGCGAAGCCAGCAGTTCGAGCAGCGTGGGCACGTCCAGGCGGCTCAGCAGACCGACCACCGCGGCCGCCTGCCGGGGCTGACCCGTGCGCAATTGCTCCCTGAGATGGGCAAGAGCCGGGCTGCCCAGTTCCCGCATCAGCTCCACCATGCGGTCGCATTCGTCCCGGCGCATGCAGCGGAAGAACCGGTCGGCAATATGTTCCGCGGAAGCCTGGGCAGTGCGGCGCAAGACTTCAATCAAGTCGGGAGGAAATTGCGGCAAATGCAGGGCTTCTTCGATGAACTCGGGCAGGCGGTTTTCGACCCCAATGCGGGGCCGCAGTTCGTTGGCCAGCCCGGGCCGCTTCGCGCTGACCGTTTCCAGGGCACTGCAAAGCTCGCACACCGCGCCGTACTGCCTGCGTATGCTTGCCTCCGAACTCAAACGCACGAAGGCCGCGCTCAGCAGATTCTCCAACTCAGCATCCGGCTCCGCAGCCAGCACCTGGCCCACTTTGCGGATCGCGGCGCCCAGTACATCGTCTCCCACCTCGGCGAATAGGTCGGCGAGCGGCCCCAGTCCAAGCGCCGCTTTGCGGCGGGGTTCGGTTTCGGGTGCGTCCAGGCATCCGAAGTAGTTGCGCAGAATGGCGCCCGCAGTTTCCTTGTCGCCACGCTCGAGCAACACTTCAAGGAACTGGCGCACGTTGCGGGGCGGCACGCAGGGAGCCTCGCTCGAGAGCAGCACGCTCTTCTTACCGGCTTCCGGTACCTCCGCCCAGAACATACGGTCCAGGATGTCGGCGTGGGACTCCACCAGAATCCCGGCCTTATTCATCTTGTCTTCCTGGATGCGCAAAATCTGCCGCAGAGAGTCCATCTGCCGACTCATGTGTTCGAGCATCTGGTGGACGGCGTTGACTTTGACTTCTCCCTTCTGGAAGCGCTCCATGGCGAAGCGAATGGCCATGTGCTCGGCGGCTTTCATGAGCAGCGGCGTGTCGGCCTCTTCGGTGCTGACATTGGCTGCCAGGCTGCTCAGCAACTGCTGCAGGTTGACCTTAGTGTTCGAATTGACCTGGCTCAGTTCCTTCTGTAACGCCTCGGGCTGCACGTTGGGATCGTTGCCGACTTCTCCGAATCGGGTCAGCAGGCGAATGGCCTGCATGACTTCTTCTTCCTGGAGAGGCACAACTCCACCCGACCACGTCCCCGTGCCGGCAGTGGCCCCGGTCCCGGTCCCGGTCGCGGTCCCGGTGTTGTTCGGAACGCTGCCCGCAGGGGCGCCGCCCGGCGCACCCTGTCCCCCGCCGCTGTGCGCGCCCTCTGCGGCCGCGATGAGCTGCAGCAACTTCTGCGGGTCATGCAGCCACTCTTTGAACTCCGGTCCCAATGTTTGGGCGGCAATTTGGGCCGCAATCGAGATATCGCCGGTGCCGGGATCGGCGGCGATGAAGCGGACTTCGTTAATCCGGATCGTGGCCTGCTTGTTGTCGCCGAATGTGTTCTTGATCTGTTTGACGACGTCTTGTGCTTTCGAGCCTCCCGAGGTGAAGGCCTGCACCAGGCGGGTGAAATCCTCCTTGGTCACTTGGTTCGAAAAGTGAATGCTGGCCAAGCCCGCGGTCGTCAGCAACTGGGCGAAACTGCGCTCTGCTTGCCCGGTCTCGAGCGCGATACCGTCCAGCAGAAGCCGGTTTTCGGAAACCCCCAGCAAGAACCCGCCATCGCGGTCCTTGGGCATGCCCTGCTGCAACTCATCCCAGGTGATTTTGAACTGTCCCTCGGTGCGTTTGTGGTCAAAACCGTAGAGGCGCACGTACTTCACTAGGATATTCAGACTGTGCACAAAGGCACGGGCAGACGCAATCCTACTTTCCTTGTTAGTCTTGGTGTCTGCTGTGAGAATATGCGACTCCTGGTTCCGTGGTTACCGCGTAAGCGTAATTCGAAACCATAAGGAAGCGCACGTTACGGAGGTAATAACACCAACGCGGTGGGGGACGGCCTGTTCTCCTGTCGGGATGTGTACGAGTGGTGGACGGGCCTGCCGGGACCCTTCCAAACGCCAGCCCGGGGCCCTGGAATCAATTTGCCTCTGCGGGGACAATGCTTTACCGGGAAAATGAGCGGCGCCGAATCATGATACGGTTGGACCGCTCTCAGGAAAATTCACTTGGTTTCGCCAGCCATTGCCCGAAGCAACATCGCGCCCAGGAAAGCCGGCCTCGGCTTCTGGATGGACCGCGTCCTCGAAGAGTGTGACCGCACCGGGGTGAGCTTTGCCCCTGATCCAGTGCACGATCTGCGCGTAGGCCTGCGCCGCTGCCGCTCCATGGCCGACGGCCTGATGGCCATAGACCCGGATCCTGCCTGGAAGCAAATGAAGAAGGCCGGCAAGCAGCTTTTTGGCCAACTGGGCGAGCTGCGCGATACGCAAGTGATGCAGGAATGGGTGCACCACTTCGACAGTCCCGGCGACCCGGTCACCAGCAAGCTGCTCGAGTTCCTCGCNNTGCCTCGTCGGGCGGCGAGGCTACGGCCGGGCAGTGTGGTGTTCAAGCATCTGGCTCTGGAGCGATGGACCGAGGCTCACGAACTGCACCGCCAGGCCCTGCGCAACCGTTCGCAGGCGGCCTTTCACCGCTTGCGCATTGGGCTCAAGCGCTTTCGCTACATCGCGGAAAATTTTCTGCCTGAACAACATGTTGGCTGGGGCTCCGACCTCAAGGAACTGCAAGACATTCTAGGGGAGATTCACGATCTCGACGTCTTGTGGACCACCGCGCAACAGGTTGATGTATTTCCCGAGGCTGAAACCCGCTCTCGCTGGCACGGCAGAATCCAGCAAGAGCGTGTCCGCAGGGTCGAGAAATACCGCGAAAAGATGCTGGGTCCAAATGCCCCCTGGCAGATATGGCGCACCGCCCTACCCCATGGGGACCAGATCGAAAGCGCTGCAATGCGGCGCCTGAAAGTCTGGGCTTCCTTTCTCGATCCTGATGTCAAACACTCCAATCACGTCGCCCGCCTCGCGCTCGAACTGTTTGACGGGCTCGCAGCCCATGGCGGCGACGCTCGGCTCCCTGATCGCCAGCGCGAAATCTTGCGGCTGGCGGCCCTGTTGCATGACGTGGGCCGTTCAAAGTCTGAGAAAGGGAGAGAGAAGGCGACTCATGGGCTCATCCGACGACTCCATCCTCCACTCGGTGTGAGCTCAGCCGACCTGCAACTGGCGGGGGTCGTCGCCCGCTATCACCGCGGAGCACTGCCGCGGGCCGGACAGAAGGCTCTGAGGAGCGTCGCCCGTAGCGAGAGAGCAAGGTTGCTCCGCCTGGCGGCCATTCTCCGCCTCGCCGATGCCTTCGATGCCGAGCGGAACGGGACCATCGGGCGCCTCGAGGTGTGCTTGCAGAAGGATTTTGTCGTGGTCCAGGCGCAGGGATACTCGCCGCTCGACCCGATCGCGGAACGGGTTGCCGCCGCCCGCCATTTGCTTGAGATCGTCTATCGCCGGCCGGTCATGGTGAAGCCCCTGCGGCCCGCGCCGGTCAAAGCGCCCAAAGCAAAAAGCATCAAAGCCTGAAAGCCTGAAAGCTGGTAGCTACTCCATCACTTCCGCGGGCCTGCGGCCTGGGGTAGCTTCGTACCCATGACTCATGCTCAGTTGGTTGAGAGGGCGGTGCGCTGGCTGCGCTCATACGGGTGCGGTGTCGTTCTATCCGAACAGGCTTGCGCCAGCGGCGAGATGCCGGATGCCATTGGATGGAAGCGGGGCTGCCACTCGGTTCTGGTCGAGTGCAAGACTTCGCGGGCCGACTTTCTGGCCGACCGCGAAAAGCCCTGGCGCCAGAAACCGGAAAACGGAGCGGGCTCTGAACGCTTCTATCTCACGCCTCGAGGACTGATCCGTCCCCAGGAACTCGCGCCGGGCTGGGGCCTCCTCGAGATCGCTAAACGCCAACCGGAAATGGTGAAGGCCTCGGCCAAAGACCTGCGCAGCGCCGCCGGTTTCCGTTATGAGATGAATCTCTTATTGGCCAGTCTGCGGCGCGTCGAAGTCCGCATCGAACCGCAATCGATCACCGAGTTTCTGAAATGGAAGAACCGTATGGCGGAATACAACCGCGGTCCGATGCCCGAAGGTATCCTGCCTCCGGAGGAAGAACCCAATTGTTTCCTCGAGACCGAAGCCTGAGGCTCGGGGCGGGCAAAAAGAAAACCGGGCTGGTTGGCCCGGTTTCCTAAGCGTCGAGTTGGGATGCGGTTACATCGGCAGCGCGGCGCGGGCTGGCGTCAAGAGATGCGTTTGGCCCAATTGTGACCAGAATTGCTGCATCTCGCTCGGCCAGCCAGAAAATCGGAGAAAAGAGAGACGAGGCGTAACATGCCATAGACTATTGCAACCCCCCGGCCATCCCGGCGCTTCATCTGTTATTTTATGAAATAAATCTAAGTCACTGAATCTTATGGAAGATAGCTGCATGCAGTTAGCCTGGGTCTGGGTTCAAAGAGTTCGGCTGGAAAGGGAAAGAGAAAAGTTTTGCACAGGTTGTTCCCGCCCCTTGCGGGCTTAGGAAAGCGCTACAGCTCCCGTCGACCTTCGATCGACTTCAGCATTGTAATCTCGTCTGCGTATTCAATGTCGCTGCCCACGGGAATGCCGGTCGCGATGCGGGTCACCTTGAGCCCTGGCCGCCGCAGCTCCCCGGAGAGATAGACCGCTGTCGCCTCGCCCTCGACTGTCGGGTTGGTGGCCAGGATCACTTCATCCACTTGGTCCTCGGCCACGCGACGCAGCAGGTTCGAGATGCGCAACTGCTCCGGTCCCACCCCGTGTAGCGGAGAAATCAAACCGTGCAGCACGTGGTACACGCCGTTGAAATGCTTGGTCTTTTCGATAGAGGCGATGTTGGTGGGCTCTTCGACCACACACACTAGGCGGTGATTGCGCGTGGCGCTGCTGCAATAAACACAGGGATCAACGTCGGTGATGTTATTGCAGACCGAGCACAGCCGCAGACTGGCCTTCACATCGCGCACGGCCGCCGCCAACGCCACGGCGTCATCGTCGCTCGAGCGCAGAATATGGAAGGCAAGCCGCTGCGCGGTCTTGCTGCCGATTCCGGGCAGCTTTTTCAGTTCATCGATGAGCCGGGTCATGGGCTCGGCAAATTTAGACATTGCGTCCTCGGGGAATCCGGGCATTCCCGCTCGCCTTACATTCCCGGCAGTCCCATCCCGCCCAGCATACCGCCCATGGTGGATTGCATGGCTTCGTCCACTTTTCGGCCGGCCCCGTTGATGGCCGCGGTAATCAGATCCTCGAGCATCTCCAGATCGCTCGGTTTCGCCGCCTCGGGATCGATCTTGATACTCAGCACCTGTTTGCGGCCATCCATCTTGACGACGACGGCGCCACCGCCAGAGGAGCCTTCGACCACGGTCTCCTGCATCTTCTTTTGCAGCACTTCGTACTGCCGCTTCGCCTGCGACATCAGTTCCTGCAGGTTGAATCCGCCCATAGTGTTGTCCTTTGTAGCGCCGGCACCTATTCGACTGCGCTCCGGGCCATAGTCTGCTGGCAATCCTGGAGGTGTATCGCCAGACGCCCGCCCGCCAGCCGGGGTGCGATCGATCATCGCTAATCGATCATCGCTTTTCGCGATAGTCGATAATCGTTCGGATCTCGGCGCCGAACTTTTCCTGGATGCGACGGACAATCGGATCTTGCTCGGCGCGGTTGCGGCCACCGCCGTTTGCAGGAGGGCGAATCGTCGCCTGGTGCTCGACGACCGGGCCGCCGGGAAGCACTTTGAGCTTGATGGCGCGTCCCAACACGCCGCTCGCGGTGGCGATGGCCAAACGCTTCGCGTCCACCCCCAGAGACATGTCAATCGCGGCGGCCGAAGCCGCTGGTCTGAGGATGAGTTCGTTCCCCTCGACCTGCCACTCGCTACGTTCCAAGAGCGCCACCAGAATGCGATGTCCGGCGTCGGCCAAGGCGTTTAGCACTGCCGCGCGTACCTCGCCCGAGTCAATCGCCTGACTCTCGGGAATGGACCCTTTGCCCTGGGGAGGCATCTCCGCAGAAGGCAGCTCGACATCCGCCGGCGCGGCCGCGCCCAGGATGACCGACGCCGAGGTTCCGGCAGCCACCAGCCGCGGACCCGCTTTTGGACTGCCTTCGCCCGAGAGTTCCGGTTTTGGGCCGCCCTTGCGCGCCGAATCGGCGGCAAACGGCGAAACATTGCTGGAGCGCGCCAGCGGCGGATCGGGCCGCCGGGGCTCCGGCGCTGCGGCAGGCTTTCCCGGTCCCGGCGCAGGACTCGCTCCCGCCACGCCCGCCTGGCTGAGCCACTGCTCGAGGGGCAGTAAACGCTGCGCATGGGTCATCTTGAGCAGCCCTAACTCCAGATGGAAGCGCTGTTCTTGCCGGTAGCCCAGTTCGCCGTGAGTGCGCAGCATGATCTGGAGATGGCGCGTCAAATCTTCCTCGCTGAACAGCTCCGCCACGCTCACCACCCGTTGCCGCTCGTCGCTCGAAATCTGCAGCAGGGAAGAGTCGCCTCCGGCAACTTTGGCGACCACCGCATTGCGCAGGAACCGCACCATCTGGCGAGCGAAGTGGGTGGGGTTCTGACCTTCGCCGAGCAGCTTGTCGACCAAGCGGAGTACTTCTTCGCTCGACCCCCGGGCAACCGATTGCATCACGTCTTCCAGAACAGACGAGGGCGCCGTTCCCACCAGCTGCCGCACCGTATCGGCGGTCAAACGCCCGCCGCTCGAGGCGATGGCCTGGTCGAGAATGGAAATCGCGTCACGCATAGAGCCGTCGCCCGCCTCCGCCAGCAGCGCCAGCGCATCTTCGTCGGCCGCGACCTTCTCCCGGGCCGCCAGCTCTTTGAGTTGCCCGAGGATCTCCTCAAAACGTACGGCACGAAAGCTGAAGTGCTGACAGCGGGAACGAATGGTCTGCGGAATGTCTTCCGGCTGGGTGGTGGCCAGCATAAAAACCACGTGGCTCGGCGGTTCTTCCAGAGTTTTCAGCAGGGCATTGAAGGCCGCGTCGGTGATCTGGTGGGCTTCGTCGAGGATGTAGATCTTGAAGCGGTCGCGCGCCGGACGGTAGCGNNTTGGTGGCAGCGTCGATCTCGATCACATCCACCGCGTTTCCGGCGCGAATTTCGGTGCACGACTCGCACACCCCGCAGGGCTCGATGACCGGTTTATCCGAAGACCGGCAGTTTAAGCACATGGCCAGAATGCGTGCCACCGTGGTCTTGCCGATGCCCCGGTGTCCGCTGAAGATGTAGCCGTGCGCCGTGCGTCCCTGTTCGATGGCATTGGTCAGGGTCCGCGTGACGTGCTCCTGCCCGATGACCTCGGAAAACGTCTGGGGGCGGTATTTGCGCGCTAGGACTTGGTAGCTCATGGAGGGAACGCCTGATTATACGTGATGCCGCCACCCCGGCCCGCCCCCCCCCGGGCCCTGGGCACGGGCCGCCGCCCCCACCCGAACGGGAACCGCACGGCCACCGTAGGCGGAAGATTTCTTGCGAAGAATACCCTGATGGAATAGGCTTTCTGGGTTGGCGGCAGGCCAGCCGAAGGAGACTTACTGTGCAACTGAAACTGAGTACCCGAACCGTGGACGATATTCTGATCGTGGATTGCGCCGGTCGTATTGTGTTCGGCGAGGAATCTGCGGAACTACGCGAGAGCGTCAAGAAACTCATTGCGCAAAGCGGCCGCATTGTGCTGAATCTGGCGGGCGTGAGCTACATCGACAGCGGTGGCCTCGGAACGCTGGTGGCTTTGTATACCACCGCGCGCAATGCCGGCGGCTCGATCAAGCTGGCCAACCTCACCGAGCGCGTGGGCGACCTGCTGCAGGTCACTAAACTGCTCACCGTGTTTGAGGTGTTCGACAGCGAAAAGGGCGCCTTGGAGTCGTTCCGCACGGCAGCGTAACACTTGCATGGCGCGGGGCGGCCTGGCCCGCGCCTTGTTCCAGAAGCTTGCCTCAACGACCTGTCAGATCTGTTTCGCCGAATGAATCCGATGCGCCCGAAAATCCTGGCCACGATCCGGAAGATTCCCCGGGGCGGGGTTTCAACCTATGGTGCGGTTGCCCGGGCCGCGGGATATCCCGGGGGAGCACGCAGAGTCGCCTCGGTTTTGCGCGGCTCTCGCGACCTGCCCTGGCACCGCGTGCTGGGCGCGGGCGGGGAGATCAAGCTAACCGGCGATGCCGCCTTCGAGCAGCGTTTCCGTCTGCAATCCGAAGGTGTCTCGTTTCGAGGCCGGCGAGTGGACATGAGCCAGCACGAATACCGGTTCGGTAAAACCAAACCATCGTTCAGGAAGCGAGTTTCACGCTGATCGGGCTGCCTTCGGGGCGGCTTGGCGATCTTGGTTGGGGCAGGGAAGCGACCCGTTCTTGATCCGGCTCGGGCTGGTATTCATGAGGCCGCGGGGAAAACCATCGGCTTGAGCGAATCGCCTACGGGCGCACCTCGAAACCGGCTCTGTGGGATGAAAGGGAGCGAATTTCCCGCCCGTCCTCTAAACCTTGAATTGCGCATCGATCTCTACCTGATAACCGGCGGCCAATCGATTTGTCTCATTGGCCATTCCTACGACCGCCATCAACTCCTTGAACATATCGTCGGTCATGCCCTGTTTGCGGGCCGATGCCGTGTGAGAGGCAATGCAATAACCGCACTGATTGCTGACGCTGACGGCGACATAGATCATCTCCTTGATCACGGCATCGAGAGCTCCCGGCGCCATGACCTGCTTGATGTCTTTCCAGGTCCGCTCGAGAGCTTCCGGATCATGGGCCAGAGCCTTCCAAAAATTGTTGATCCNNGCCATGATGTCGTCATACACCGCACGGACTTCGGGGCCGGCGTCCTGGTATTCGATGAATCCGAAAGTCGCCATTTTTTCTCCAGTCATCCCTGTGCGTGGAGAGACCTCGCCGCCGGGGTTGCTTGCCTGCTACCGTCCGTGATTGCGGCCGCCGAACCGGGCTGCACGCGGCCACCTCTCGAGGAAGATTAGGGTTTGGGGAGCTCGCCGCTCAGCAGTTTGCCGAGA
>PKYX01000403.1 GCA_003132825.1 Acidobacteriaceae bacterium | reverse complement strand
GCAGTCGGGCAGTTCGACATCGATCTGGCTGCTCAGCGCCCGCAGCGATTCCCGAAGCCGGTCGATCTCTTCCTTGCCGAAGCGCGCCTGCCAGCGCTTCTCGATGGCGGCGAACAGCGGCCGCCATATTTCCTGGGCCTTCCGGCCTGCGGGGGTGGCGCGAATTACCCAATCGGAGCGGGGCGGCTTCGATCGGCTGTCGGCCGGATCCGGGCGGACGGCGACGTAGCCCCACCTCTCCATGCCGTTCAAGTTCGTGGTCGTGCGGGCGAGGTCCTCAAGCTGGGCGACGCGCACTCCCGAATCTCCGACGAAGCGCATGCAATTCGACCACATCACCAATGACACCAGCCAGGGCGCGTGCAGCGAACCAGCGGTCGAGCCCTCTCGGGTCGTCCGGTGCGGCATCTGCCGTTCGGACTCGTTGTCGAACTCGATCGTGAACGCAACCAGCACCTGGGAGAGCAGAGTGGACAAGGGGAGAGCGGCAGAGAGGGGCCGGCGGCTCCTCGAGGGTCCGGCTTTGGCGAGCGATGGCATCGAGCTGTTGCAGCGCAGGTGAGCGTAGGGTGTCTCGGTGTTGGCGCTCTGCCCCGCCCTCAGCGGCCCGTCCGCTCGTGCGCTGTCCGGCGGGCATTGCCGGCGGTTGGGGGCGTATCTCCACCCTGCCACAAACATCAGTCTTTTTTCAAGACGGCGCGCTAGACGGACTGGTGGGGAGCAAACGAGTCTCCTCTGTCCGGAACGTCTGTCCGAGCATGCTCCGGCGGGGGTGTTTTCGACCCCGGGAATGCCTGGTTTTACTGCCGGAAGACACCGAGGAACCAGTTCGACTCCCCGGAAAACTCGACTCATTCTGCTCCCTCCCCTCCCCGCCGGAGGGATCGTCGGGTGGGCTGCTGAGCCGTCTTTCTATTGAAAAAGAATGACTTATCTCTTCTTGCCGGTTCAGGGGCTGCCTAGCCAAGACTGCCTCATCCGCGTAGAATGCTTTTTCTCCTCAAACGACGGGCAAACTCAATGATGCATCGCTGGTCCGAACTCTTTATCCCTACGTTGCGCGAAGCTCCGGCGGACGCCGAAGTCGCCAGCCACCGATTTCTGGTGCGGGCGGGATACATCCGTCAGCTGGCTGCCGGGCTCTACTCCTATCTTTTCCTGGGGCAGCGCTCGTTCGGCAAAATCAGCGCCATTGTGCGCGAAGAGATGGACAGGATTGGCCAGGAGTTCTATCTCCCGGCGCTGCATCCGCGCGAGTTGTGGGAGGCTAGCGGGCGCTGGGCCGTCATGGGCGACAACCTCTTTCGCTTGAAAGATCGCAAAGGCGCGGATCTTTGCCTGGGCATGACGGAAGAGGAGGTCATGACCGAGATCGCACGCAAAGAGCTGCGGAGTTACAAACAACTGCCGCAGATCTGGTATCAAATCGCCCCCAAGTTTCGCGATGAGCCCCGTCCCAAGTCTGGCCTGCTGCGGGTGCGGCAATTCATGATGAAAGACTCCTATTCGTTCGATCTGGATGCCGCCGGCCTGGACCTTTCCTATCGGAAGCATCGCGACGCCTACTGCAAGATTTTCGAGCGCTGCGGGCTCAAGTACATGGTGATCGAAGCGCACTCCGGTGCGATGGGTGGATCTCAATCCGAGGAGTTCATGGTGCGAACGCCGGCCGGCGAAGATCAAATCGCCAGCTGCGAAAACTGTGACTACGCCGCCAATCTGGAGAAAGCGACTTCCCGGGTAGCGGCGGTCGAAGATCTGGCGCCCGAGGGCGATGGCACGCCGCTTGAAGTGCACACGCCGGGGCAGAAGACCATCGAAGACGTAGCCCGCTTTCTCGGGGTCTCGCCCAAGAACAAGATCAAGACGTTGGCCCTGGTCACCGAAGATCAGGATCGGAAGACGGGGAAATCGAAGGTGCGTGGAGTGGTGCTTCTGCTTCGCGGCGATCACCAGATGAACGAGGCGAAGCTGTCATCGGCGGTGGCGGGGAGACAGACTCGTCCGATGGAAGAAGGTGAGATCCGGCAACTGTTTCGCTCGCCCGCCGGATTCCTGGGGCCGGTCGGGGTGGATTGGGCCAAGGACTGGAAGGATCCGGACAAGCCAATTCTGCTGGTCGATCAGGCCTTAGAGGGCCGCAAGAATCTGATCTCCGGGGCCAACCGGGAGGATTACCATCTCAAAAACATCACGCCGGGAGAGACTTTCGATCCTACGGCGTACGCCGACCTGCGCAGCGTCACCGCCGGCGAATCCTGTCCCCGTTGCGGCGGCACATTACGCATCGATACCGCCGTCGAGGTCGGGCACATTTTCAAACTGGGTTACAAATATTCCGAGTCCATGGGTGCGCGCGTGCTGGATAAGAACGGCAAGGAAGTCACCGTGATCATGGGCAGCTATGGCATCGGAATCGAGCGCATCCTGACCGCGGCCGTCGAGCAGAGCAATGACGAAAACGGGTTCTGGCTGTCGCCCACGATTGCGCCCTTTCAGATCGTTGTAACCCCGACCAACGTCCGCGACCCAGCCCTGCAGGCGGCTGCCGAAGACATCGTCGGCCACCTGGAAACCGCCGGTTACGATGTGTTACTGGACGACCGGGACGAGCGGCCGGGGGTCAAATTCAAGGACGCTGACCTGGTCGGCATCCCCTACCGGGTTACGGTGGGGAAAAAGGTTACCGAAGGCACTGTGGAGGTCGTCAATCGCTCGACACGGGAAATGCAGGATGCTAGCATCGCGGCAATCACCGAATACTTCAAGCCGATTTTGAAAGCGGCGCGCTAGCCGGTTCATCCGAGAGCGCGCCCGAGGCCAAGCGCGTTATGGGTTTGATGAAAGTCTTCTTTGGGCTGTTTGTGATCGTGATCTCGCTGTATCTATGCGTGGAACTGATCCCGCCCTACTACTCGAATTATGAGTTTCAGGATGCCCTCAATACCGAGGCGCTGCTCAGTACCAATAGCGCCAAGACCGAGGACGCGATCCAAGACACGGTCTTTAAAAAGGCACAGGAACTGCAGCTTCCTGTGACCCGGGAAAGCATTGTCGTCCACCGGGTGGGCACGCAAGGCTCGGGTTCGGTGAGCATCGATGTGCCCTACACCGTCCACATCGACATGCCAGTTCATCCCCTGGATCTGCACTTTGATGTAGCCGTAACCAACAAGGGCGCCTACTAGGGCGGTTTTCCTCTCAAAACATCGCGCCGTGTTTCCAACTGATTTAGAATACCCAAGGGCAGTTTGGGACCCGGGCTCGATCGGGCCCTCGGTTCGCCGCCTATCGGCGCGCCGAGAGAGTGCGGCGGGTCTGGCAAGGGCTCCTACGCGAGATAACGCATGCGCGCTCCGCGTCATCCAAGATGGGGGTAAGCCGTTCGGTTTCCAGCGCTAAATTCGCGAATCGATTGTGGCCATTAGACTCAAGATCCCGAAAAGCAGCAGTGGGGCGAAGCACGGTGCGGGTTCTCGCCTCGGCGATCCGCTGATCCGGACCGCCTTGATCGTGTTTGTCAGCCTGGTGGCGGCCGGAGCCATCGTTTTTTCCTACTACTACGTCAAATACGACCGCGTCATTGATGCCCGCTTCAAAGGCGGGATCTTTAGCAATTCTGCCAAGATATACGCTCTTCCACAAACCGTGCGTGTGGGGGAAAAGCTTGAGGTCCGGCAGATGGTCGCCGAACTGCGTCATGCCGGTTACACCGACCGTGACGGGCAGTCTGCCATGGGAAGCTACCGCCTGGTCAGTGGCGGCGTCGAGATCAGGCCTGGACCGGAGTCTTACCACAGCCAGGAGCCGGCCACCATCTTCGCACCCGACGGGCAGGTCACCCGGATCACGGGACAGGGCGGAGATCTTGGCGCCTACGAACTGGAACCGCAAATGATCACGGCGTTGTTTGACGCCGGGCAGCGTTCCAAACGCGAAGTGGTGAAATACGACCAGATCCCAAAAATCATGGTCGATGCGGTGCTCGCCATCGAAGACCGGCGCTTCTTCCAGCATAGCGGCGTGAATTTTGTGCGCATGGGCGAGGCTGCCTGGATTGACTTCACGCATCAGCGGCACGAGCAAGGCGGCTCCACCCTGACCATGCAGCTTTCGCGAGGATTTTTTCTCACCCAGGAAAAAACGGTCAAGCGCAAGCTCACCGAAATGTTGATTGCGGAGGAACTGGAACACAAGTTCGGCAAGCAGCAGATTTTCGAGATCTATGCCAACTGGGTGGATCTTGGCCAGCGCGGCTCATTCGCCATTAGCGGCTTTGCCGAGGCCTCGCAGTCATACTTCAACAAAGACCTCAAAGACATCACGCTGCCGGAAGCGGCGCTGCTCGCAGGAATCATTCAGCGGCCGAGCTATCTATCGCCCTACCGGCATCCCGAGCGCGCGCTGGAGCGCCGCAATTTGGTGCTGGACAGCATGGTTGAAACCCACGCCATTACTCCGGAACAAGCCGAAAAGGCCAAGGCCGCGCCCCTGAAGCTCGCACCTCCAAACGTGGAAGCCAGTGACGCGCCCTACTTCGTCGACCTGGTTCGTGATTCCCTCGTCGGCAAGATGGACGAACGCCAGTTGAACGACCAGTCCTATCGCATCTACACCACCCTCGACCCTGATCTGCAGAAGGCGGCCGCCCAAGCGGTCGATATGGGCATGAAACTGGTGGACGATGCAGTCACCAAGCGACGCACCAAGCGCGTCAAAGTCGGCGGCAAGGGCGGCAAGTATGAAGTCCAGGTCGAACCTGGACCGCAGGCGCAGGTGGCTCTGGTGGCAATGAACCCGCATACCGGAGAAGTGCTGGCGCTCGTCGGCGGACGGAACTATGCCTTCAGCCAGTTGGACCACGCGGTGGCGAAACGGCCAACCGGATCGATTTTCAAGCCCTTCGTTTACGCCGCGGCCATGAATAGCGCGCTCGACGGGGCGAACCCGGTTCTCACTCCCGCGTCGATGATCGAAGATGAGCCCACCACCTTCACCTACGGCGACCAGATTTACGAACCCCGGAACTACAAGGAGGAGTACCACGGCGAAGTGACGGCGCGTTATGCCTTGGCGATGTCGCTCAATAACGCGACCGTGAAGCTGGCCGAAGAAACCGGATATGACAAAGTGGCGGACCTGGCCAAAGCCGCCGGAATCATTTCGGTGAAGCCGACGCCCGCCATGGCATTAGGCTCCTATGACGCGACTCCGCTCGATATGGCGGCTGCCTACACGGTGTTTGCCAATCGGGGCCTGCGGCTTTCGCCGATCCTGGTGAATTCGGTGCGCAATGCGGTGGGCGACGTGGTGACTGATTTCAAGACCGACGAGCGCCAGGTGATGGACCCGCGGGTCGCCTACGTGATGACCAACATGATGGAGGGCGTGCTGAACTTCGGCACCGCCTACGAAGTTCGGCAGCGCGGTTTTGCGGCACCCGCGGCTGGAAAAACCGGCACTTCGCACGATGGATGGTTCGCCGGCTACACCAGCAATCTTCTATGCATCGTGTGGGTGGGCTTTGACGATTACAGTGATATCCGACTGAGCGGAGCGCAGACGGCGGCACCCATCTGGGCGGAATTCATGAAGAAGGCGGTTGCCCTCCCGCAGTACACGGATGTGAAGTCATTCGACCAGCCTGCCGGAGTGGTGGATGTGCAACTGGACAAGCTCACCAATCGGCTGGCCACGCCATCGTGCCCGGATGACTACAGTGCGGCATTCATTGTCGGTACCGAGCCCAACGCGACCTGTGACCAGGCGGCCAGCGCGGGCGGCTTTTTCTCCCGCATGTTCGGGCTGGGATCGCAAAAGGCTCTTCCCCCGCCCGGCAGTCCTGCCAGCACCGCCGAAAGCGATGACGCACAGAGAAAGAAGGGTTTTTTTGGCAAAATCGTGGGTATCTTTAAAACCGACAAACCGTCCAATCCTCCAGCCAAACCTCCGGATGGTGCAGGTAACCCTCCGTAAAGGCATGACGGGGTTTGGCCGAGGGCGCTCTGGCGGATGCTGCCAGAGGCTGAGGTGAGATTATGCGGCGTCCAATTGTTTCCTGCCTGATGGGTCTAGTCATTCTTCTCGCGCCGCGCCTCCGGGCACAAGACTCCCCGCCGTCCAATCAAGTGCAGGTGGTAGAGGTCCCGGGAAGGCGCGCCGAACCGCCGCCAGCCGATGCCGCGTTCGAGGATCTGATCGAACGCGGAGACCAGCTGCGCGCCGAAAAGGCTTACCTGGACGCCCTGGACTACTACCACGCCGCCCTCGCCAAGAAACCGAATGATGCCTCGGTGCACAACCGGATTGGCATTGCCGAAATGCAAATCGAGCACTGGAGAGAGTCGGAAAAAGAATTTGAGCGAGCCATCAACGACGACCACGATTTCGCCGACGCCTACAACAATCTGGGCGTGGACTACTACGAACTGAAAAGGTACGGGAAGGCCATCAAGCTGTACGAGACCGCCATCCGGCTGCGCGGCAACTCGGCTCCGTATTACACCAATCTGGGGGCGGCGTATTTCTCCAAGAAGGAAATCGAAAAAGCGGCGGAGGCGTATGCCAAGGCCCTGCAGCTTGATCCGGATGTCTTGGAGCACGACTCTCGCACCGGCGTCTCGGCACGACTGCCCTCGCCCGAGGACCGGGGCTACTTCGACTATGTCATGGCCAAACTGTACGCCAAGGCCGGAGTGACAGAACGTTCTCTCGAGCACCTGCGCCGGGCCATGGAAGAGGGTTACAAGAAAATCGACGACGTCTACAAAGACACCGAGTTCACCGAAGTGCGCAAGGACCCGCGCTTTACTCAGATGATGGCCGGACATCCTCCGGCTATTCCAGAATGAGACTCCCGGATGTCGATGATTTACAAAACTTTACACGCTGCGGAGGAACTTTTAGGTGAGGTTGGGTTTAATCTAGGACAAATACTCCTGAAAGCATCTGCGAGTAAGGAGACGCGGTAACCCCACCAGTTGTCGACCCGAGCACGCCCCAAGCAGGCAACGGGTGGGGTTTTCAAATTCTTTCGCGACGCTCACCTGCCTGTCTTCCCGCACCGCTAGTTTCCCTGGCTACGTTCGCCGATGTATTGCGTGACCACCTGCCGCCACTTTCCCTGCGCCTTGAGAATGTACTCGACCGCGTCACGCAGAGCACCGTCTCCCCCCGAGTGCGGGGTGACATAGTGAGAGTCCTGCTTCACTTCGGCGCGCGCATTGGCCACGGCAATCGCCAGCCCGCAGTGCCACATCGCGGGCAGATCGATGACGTCGTCTCCCACAAATGCGGCATCGCTCGCCGGCAGTCCGGCCTGCGCGAGAATTTGTTCGAAGGCGGTTCGCTTGTCTTGAATGCCCTGGTAGACATAGTCGAGTTTAAGGTCGCGGGCGCGGAGCGCGACGGTCTCGGAGATGCGCTTGGTGATCAGCCCGGTCTTGATGCCGCCGAGACGGGCGAGCGAGATCGCGGTACCGTCATGCGCGTGGAATCCCTTCGCCTCGATGAGACTCTGGCTGAGGAAACCGAATCCGCCCTGGTCGGTGGGCTTCGCAACCGATTCGTGCGTCGGCTGCCGGGCTCCGGCAGGAGCGGGAAAGATGAATAATTTGCCATCCGTGAGAACGCCGTCCACATCGAAAAGAAGCAGTTTGATTTTCTTGGCGCGAGCGATGGCGGATTCTGTTCTTGGCATCGCGGGAATTTTAGCATCTCGCTCCGGCATTCTTTTTCTTGCGCTCGACAGTCCTACTCACACAGCATCTTTCTGTGGGCTGTCCATTGGCGGACATTCCCTTCCCGGACTTGGACACCTTCCCGGCCGCGATCGCACGACTCGACATCTATCCCCCAATTTCTCCGTGACTTGACACGGCCTGGATTTGGCTCCCCACGTGCCCTCTAAGAGTCGTCAAAAACGGCCGATGATCGCATCAGGACTTGGTTGCGCGCATCTAAGCAGGAAAGAAGAATGGGGTACGCGGATCGCGAATGTAGTCCGAAAAACGCTTTTTGCTAACGGCGGGCTTCGCGGCGCGTCGAATGCGATGGGTAGCGCGGACTTTGGCGGGATGACAGTTGTCATGAGCAGTGGGTGACGATTCCCACTAGCCCAGCCGTTTGGATTTCGGGAAGATTGCGATGGGTCATCGTTCGCAATCGAAGAAGCGGAAGCGGCCGAAGCTTTACGCTCGGAAGCAGAGGAACAAACGCATGGAACTGTTGGATCGGCCGATGCGTATCTAGCGACACCGGGGGGCGAGGCGAAGCATCCTGCCGCGATTCCCGGAAAAATATTCAGGGGTTAAAGGGACCGTTTTCACTCTTGGTTTGGCGCCTTGGCGTGAACACAGTCCCCGAGCAGAGAGCACATGGCTTTGCGGCCTGGGCTTCTTTCGTTTAACCCCGATGCAGGATTCTAGACCTTTTCGGGAGAAACGCAAGTCCTCCCGCCGGGGTTGAACCCAGGCCGCGCGCAACATGGTTTCCCGCATGACTCGGGAAAGGGAGGAATTATATGAAGACACCGAACATCTTGAAAAGCCTGCTGCTGGGTATTGCCCTGCTGCTCGCAACCAGCGCGTTCGCGGTCGAAAAAGGGACTCTTACCATTACTGACCCGGTAACCTTGGGCGGTACGCAACTGAAGGCAGGGACCTACACCGTGCAATGGGACGGCAACGGCCCGAACGTGCAGCTGAATATTCTCCGTGGCAAGTCCGTGATAGCTGCCACCCCGGCCCACATGGTGGATACGGGTCGCTCGCCGTCGACGAGCGGTTACTCAATCACGAGCGATGGCAATGCCGCTCCGTCACTTTCTGAGATCCGGTTGCACGGGAAGAAGTACGTCCTCGAAATCGGGGGAGACGCCGCCCCTGAAACTGCCAGCACCAGCAAATAGTTTATCTGCGATGATCTGCCTCCGCAGACTC
>PKYX01000390.1:4997-7475 GCA_003132825.1 Acidobacteriaceae bacterium | reverse complement strand
TCGACGCTAATATCGGTACCCGCGCCGGGGACCGAAAATGACGATCACAAACCGCCGCGCATCGCTCCCCGCAATCTGTTCGATATGGCCGTGGGCGACGACAATCTCTTCCACGGGGAGAAGTACAAATGGAGTCTGACGCTTACCGCCATCAACTTGACCAATAAGTACGCGCTCTACAACTTCCTCTCCACCTTCAGCGNNGTTGGTCCAACGGCCCGGTCGAGCGTCAGGGAGCAATCGAGAGCTCCGGTGGGCTCGGCGACGGTCCGATGGCTTGTCGGAGTTCGTGCAGCAGACAACTGAGGTGTTCGTTCCCCGGTTGAGCGGACCCCGAATTCTATTCGGGTATGGGGAACGCGTCTGCCGCCCGCTTCCCTTAAAGGAATGGGAAAGCCTGGGGAACCTTAAAGAGGGGAAGGCGGCCAGTAAGGGGGGCAAACCGGCCGCCTCTCGGGCTGCAAAACAACTATGCAGCGAGCGCTTCCAACGCCGTGCGATTCCGAATGACCAGAGTCGAGCCTTCCAGGCGTATGAATTCTTTCTTTTTCAGATCNNCTCAACAAGCGGGTGACGGTCTCCCGCGAGGAGCCAATCATCTGCGCCATTTCCTCATGGGTCAGGCTGGCGCGAACCCGGACTTCGCTGACGCCGGTTTCCCTTTCGCGGGCCGTGGTCCAGGAGAGAAGCAACCGGGCCAGCTTACCGGCCGAGGAGCGGGCCAGCACCAATTCGTGAATGTCCCGATACACCGACTGGAATTCCTTGCTCAATGCCTGGGCAGCGTGGACCCCCATCTCGCCACTTCTCTCCATCANNTGTGAGTTCGTAGCAGGTCCCGGAGATGGTCGCGCTCAGGCCCAAGACTTCGCCCGCTTCGGCGACTTTCAGAATCAGAACCTTGCCGTCGCGGGAGGTGGTCGAAAGCTTGACCTTTCCCGAGCACAGCACGAAGGCGCCGCGCGGCAGTTGGCCTTCGACAAACAGTAGCGCTCCCCCCGGGTAGGTGCCGGTACGACTGCCGGCGCTAAAGGACTTCAGCACCTCGGGAGACAACCCGCAGAACCATTTGTCTTTCCTCAACTTACAGCTGAGACAGCTCTCGATGATTTCCAGTCCGTACGGAGTATTCATCCCCACCGCCTCGCTCAAGTTTTTCCGGTAGGGCAAGCCCGAACCGGTTCTGCTCTCATGCAGACTGCTTCTGGTCCGACGTAGATCCCGAACCAGCAGTCTTGCGTTCTCGGTCTTTGCCAGCAGGGCAGCGGAGACGGCCCTGGCATCGCGGTCCCGTGATCGCAGACCCTGAGTCAATTCCCAACCCGCACTTGTGTCCCCGGTGCGGTGCCACATCAACCCGCAATGGAACAGGTAGAGGGGGTCCAAGCGCCCGCCATGCGGTGGGGTAGGCGCTCTTTCTGCTACCCGAGGGGAGAGCCGATATCCGACATTCGCGTGAAGCAGGGCCAGCACGGGGATTTTACCGGTCGTTCCTCCGATGGAGTCCGGCTTGCTTGCTGCCTGATAATTGCGTGCCTGCATAGTTTCCCCGAGCTCATATGCCGTGCACGACATGCATAGCATTGTGGAAACATATGGCAGGTGGGCTTCCAAAGCTCCGCCTGAATGCTAAGTGTCCATCGGATAAGGAGTTAAGGTCCGATGGGGATGGTTTCGAGGAGGATTTACGAAGCTTGTGCCGCCGGGCCTGCGGCAGAGTGCCGACAGGTCGGCACTCTGCCGGGGATTTCAGTTCTCATAGTCTTCGCGCGAGATCCCCATTCGCAGGATCATGGATTGCAGGGTGGTGCGCTTCACCCCGAGTCGCGCCGCCGCCCCCCCCCAGCCGGCAATGACCCCGCCGGTTTCGCGCAGGACCCTGACGATGTGTTCCCGCTCCATGTTCTGCAATGTCCCCTCATGAGAAGAGTCTGGGTAGGGGGACAGTTCCGCTAGGGGCACGTTCAAAACCTGACCTGAGGAGAGAATGACCGAGCGTTCAATGAAGTTTTCGAGTTCTCTCACATTTCCCGGCCACTCCCAGTTTTCGAAGGCATGCATGGTCTCTGTCGGTATGCTTTCGATCTGCTTGTTCATCCGGCGGGCAAATTTCTGGACGAAATAGCGCACCAGCAGGGGAATATCGCCTTGGCGCTCCCGCAAGGCCGGCATGCGGATCGGGAAGACATTGATGCGGTAGTAGAGGTCGCTGCGGAACTCGCGCTCCGCCACGCTTTTCGGCAGATCCCGATTGGTGGCCGCGANNAGGCGGATGTTGACTTTGATGGTGCGGGTGCTGCCCAGCCGCTCAAATTCCTGATCCTGTAACACCCGCAGCAGTTTGGGTTGCAGCTCGAGCGGAATGTCTCCCACCTCATCGAGAAACAGCGTTCCCTTGTCGGCCAGCTCCAGGCGCCCGATCTTATGACTCACCGCCCCGGTAAAAGCGCCTTTCTCGTGGCCGAACAGTTCGCTCTC
>PKYX01000390.1:0-4866 GCA_003132825.1 Acidobacteriaceae bacterium | reverse complement strand
TCAGCGCCGAGCGGATTTCGCCTTGCAGGTAGCGCTTCTCCTCGGTCAGTTTGTCCTTCAGATGAGCGATTTCGCCGTAGGCGCGATTGTTGTCGACCGCGATCGCGACCTGCGCCGCCACCTGCTTCAGCAGACTTACATCCTGCGGCTGGAAAGCGTTCGGGTCGCGGCTCGCCAGGTTCAGAACCCCGACCGCCCCCTTGCGCGTGATGAGCGGAATGCAGCATCCCACCTGGACTCCGTGCGCCAGTAGCTGATCGGTGCAAACGTGATGAAATTCGGCCAGTTTCTCGCGGTTCATGATCTTGGTCTCGCGCTCCAGAAAAGCCATCCCGGGTCCGCTTTCTCGCAGGGGGAGAATCGCACCCGGACTCATCAGTTCGCTGTGCGCCGGGTAATCCAAGGCGTAAACCCGCAGGGTTTGGCTGGCATCGTCGTAGAGAGAGATGCTGGCGAACTCCTGCTTGACCGCGTTGCGGATGAAGCCCGAGATGGCAGGGAACAGGTCCTGCAAGTCCAGGCTCGAAAGCAGAGCCGCGTTGACTTCGAGGAGCACTTGCAGCCGTTCTTTTTCCTGCTGGAGGGCGGTGCGAGTGAGCGAGTTCTCGACCGCCAGCGCCACCATCTCCGCCACCCGCTGCAGGAGCCGCAGGTCCATTTCGCTCGACACANNCGCAGAATTTCCAAACATCGCGGAAACTCCGGTTGCTGGGCCGAGAGGGAGATGGCTAGCGGCTGCTGATTTTTCCAAACCCATCCCGCGGCCGAGTCCTCAACCGCCAGTTCGGCCGGACCATCGCTGTCGCCCGGAAGGGCGTGCAGCGACATCACATTCTTGCTGGGGTCGTGCAGAAGAACACAGGCGGCATCGAAGAGGGTAAGTTCCCGGAGGCGCTCCTCGAGCTTTTGAAACAGCTCTTCCAAGTCTTGGTGGTGGACCATGAGGTCCGCCATCTGGAGCAAAGCTTCGTAACGACGAAGCTCCGAGTTAGAACCGACGTGAATGTCCGGTACCATTTGCGCGAGCTCGCAGCGTGCTGCCCCCCTCGAGCAACTGTTTCCCGGTTTCGCCTTATCGGCGGTCCAAAGGACCCCCTAAGGGCCTGTGATAAGAACGATGTTAACGCATACATATGAGCCAAATAAAATGTTTATTTGGAATATAGGTTTTCCGAACTCCACCCCGGGGTGCCCGATTCGGCCCCCCGGGCATCAGCCCTGAGGTTCATCCGTCCTGGTCACGCTAACCACAAACTTAGCGGTTCATGGATCACGAATTGTTAAGATATTGTCAAGATCTTGTCACATCTGTGTGCGGAGTAACGAGCGGTCGCCACCCCCGGGCGCCGCTTTTTCGGGCGCCAGCAGGAACAAAGATTGCAACTTTCTCGCAAGTACCTAGTCCGGGCGTCGAACCTGGCAAGCCATTTCCTCGGGCGGCGTCCGCGGACGGCTCCCTGTCCCTTTGCAGGACGAATTACCCGTCCGGGCTAAGTCCGTCGTGCAGTTCCGCTTGCAACATTGTGAAGTATAATGTCCTTGCCCCCATGAAAGCCTACGTTTACGTGTCATTGAAGAAGAGCGTTCTGGACCCCCAGGGAAAAACCATCCATGGTGCTCTTAAGAAGATGGGATACAAGGGGTTAGAGGAAGTTCGCCAAGGCAAGTACTTCGAGCTGACGCTCGGTGGAGGCTTAACACGGTCGGAAGCTGAGGCTGAGGTAGCACGTATGGCTCGTGACGTGCTTGCCAATCCAGTGATTGAAGAGTTTCGTTTCTCCCTCGAGGAGTAGCCGGGCCTTTCCCCGGTTCAGCGGTAGGTAGGAAAAAGCTAGCCCAGCCGGCTGAAGTTCAAAAGAATCCTAAGATCTCGGTTTCCCCTGCGCCGAAAAGAGGAGTGTCTAAATGTGTGGCATCGTGGGATATGTGGGTAAGAAGCGCGTAGTGCCCGTCATTCTGGATGGGCTCAAACGTTTGGAATATCGTGGTTACGACTCCGCCGGAATCGCGGTGTGCGGCAATGGCGATGGCCTGCAGATCCGCCGCGCCGAGGGCAAGTTGCGCAATCTCGAGGAAGTCATCCGTCTGAAGCCCATGGACGGCACCTACGGCATCGGTCACACGCGCTGGGCCACGCACGGTCGACCGACCGAGGAGAATGCTCATCCCCATCGTGACTGTACCGGCCGCGTGGTCGTGGTGCACAACGGCATTATCGAGAACTACGTCGTTTTGAAGAAGAAACTGATTGAAGAAGGCCACCGCTTCACCACCGAAACCGATACCGAAGTCATCGCACACCTGGTCGAAAAGTTTTTCGTGAAACCGGCCAACGGCAACCGTCCTTCGCTCGAAGAGGCCGTCCGCAAGACCGTAGGGATGCTGACCGGGGTGTTCGCCATGGCGGTGATCGCGGTGGATGAACCGAACACCATCATCGCCGCCCGCAATGGCCCGCCTGCCGTCATCGGCCTAGGCAAGGATGAGTACTTCATTGCCTCCGATGTGCCGGCTATTCTCTACCATACCCGCGACCTATTCTTTCTGGCCGATGGCGACCTCGCGGTCCTCACTCCAGAAGGAGTTCGGCTCACCGATTTCAGCGGTCAACCCATCGTCCGTCAGGTCCAACACGTGACTTGGGATCCGGTCATGGCGGAAAAAGGAGGCTTCAAGCACTTCATGCTGAAGGAAATCTACGAGCAGCCCCGCTCCGTGCGCGATACGACGCTCGGGCGAGTCTCGCAGGACACCGGCCACGTATTCCTTGACGAGATGGAGATCTCCGAGGCCGAATTCAAGGCGGCCAAGAAAATCAATATCGCCGCCTGTGGAACCAGTTGGCACGCCGGACAAGCCGGTAAGTTCATGATCGAGCAGATGGCGCGCATCCCGGTCGAAGTGGACTATGCCAGCGAATGGCGCTATCGCGATCCCATCATCGCCCCGGATGCGATCACCATGCTGATCACCCAGTCCGGCGAGACCGCAGACACCATTGCCGCCCAGCGTGAAGCCAAGGCGAAGGGATCAAAAACCTTGGCCATTTGCAACGTGGTCGGCTCGATGATTACCCGCGAGGCGAACGGCACCATCTACACCCATGCCGGCCCGGAAATCGGCGTGGCCTCGACCAAGGCGTTCACCGCCCAACTCACGGCTCTCTACCTGTTCGCCCTGTACCTGGCGCAGGTCCGGGAAACCATGAGCCCGGAGCAAGCCCGACTGGCNNGGCCGCGGCATCCACTACCCGATTGCGCTCGAAGGCGCACTCAAGCTGAAGGAAGTCTCCTATATTCACGCCGAGGGCTACCCGGCCGGTGAGATGAAACATGGCCCCAACGCTCTCATCGACGAGAATCTGCCGGTGGTGATCATTGCCACCTGCGACCGGGAAAACGAGCTTTCGAGGATACGCTACGAAAAAACCTGTTCGAACCTGAAGGAAGTCAAAGCCCGTTCCGGCAAGGTGATCGCGCTGGCCACCGAAGGCGACGAAGACATCAAGGACGCCGCCGACCATGTCCTCTACATACCCGCGGCGCCCGAAGAGTTGCTGCCCATTCTCGAAATCGTGCCCTTGCAGCTGCTCGCCTACCATATCGCCGTCCGCCGCGGCTGCGACGTGGATCAACCGCGCAACCTGGCAAAGTCAGTCACCGTCGAGTAGCGCCGGCGTCCCCGACGCTACCAAGCCCGACAGACTCGGCTGCAAAGGCCGAGTCTGCGGCACGGGATCGATCCCTGCTGAGGCGCGGTCGGTCATGGACTCGGGCTGGCGCAGGTCCATCTACCCGCCGGCCGGGCCGCGTCCCGGAACCGATCCTTGTCATCTATATAGCGAATGCCCTTCCGAAGCTTCACCGCCCGTCTCATCCGCTCTGTCTTCCTCTCCGACCAGACCAGGCACCTCGAATTCGAAATGCAAGGCGTCCCGCGATTTGATTTTGTCGCCGGACAATGGTTGTCGTTCCAGCATCGCCATTCCGACGGCCAGGAAATTACCCGCGCCTACTCGATTGCCTCCCCGCCCGCGGAAGGCAACGGGTTCGCCCTTTGCCTCAACCGCGTGGCGAACGGCTTCATGTCCAATTTCCTATGCGAGTTGAGAGAAGGCGAGGAACTCTCCTGCCAGGGGCCATTCGGCGACTTCATCCTGCGCCCGCCGGTGCGGGATATGGTCTTCATTGCCACCGGCACAGGAATCGCCCCTTTCCGCTCCATGTTGCACTGGCTTTTCGGGGAGGAATCGAGACATCAGGGCCAGCAGTTCTGGCTGGTTTTCGGCAGCCGTTCTGAGACCGACATTTACTATCACCAGGAATTTCTTGGCCTGGCCGCCGGGCACGCCAACTTTCACTACCTCCCCACGCTCAGCCGAGGGAGCACGGAATGGACGGGCCGGCGCGGCTACGTGCAGGATCACATCGCGGGAACTTTGGCTGGCCGGACTGACCTAGAGGCCTATGTCTGTGGCCTGGACAAGATGATCAAGGCGAATCGCGATTTGCTCGAGAGCCTGGGCTGGGAGCCGAAGGCGATCCGCTACGAGAAGTACGACTAACGAAGCCTCAGGAGGATGACTCTTTTATGAGCAAGCGCATCTGCGGTCTTCCTGTTTCTGGTGTTTCTGGCTGGCACCATTCAAGATCGTGGGCATGTCGCACATGGTGGTTTTACCGGACGGCAAGTCGATGAAGATTGTGTTCACCGACAAAGAGCGAGGGACAACCAGCACGTTCGGGCTCGAGAAGACGTCCTAGGCCGATGCTTTGAGGGGCGGACGCCCTTCATTGAGGTTTCGGGACGTGCCCGGTGGCCGCGCCGCTCCTTACTGCCATTCTTGCTCTCCAGGCTTGCGCCGCC
>PKYX01000151.1:1166-8238 GCA_003132825.1 Acidobacteriaceae bacterium | reverse complement strand
CCGAGCCACTGAAATCGCCGGCATTTGAGATCGCGGCCACGCTCGAGAACAAGCGCATCTTGGGGGTGCGGCGAACGGGGAAGCACATTGTGTTCGATCTCGAGAGTTCCGGCGCGAAGCCGACGCCCGGTCGGGGACGCTCCTTGAAGCCGCCGGCCAGAGCCTCGCTTCCCCACCCTGCCCAATCCGCGAGCGACCAGTGGATTGTTCATCTCGGCATGACCGGCCGGCTGCTGGTGTGCCCGCCCGACGCTGAACTTGTGAAGCACACCCACGCCGTCCTGAGGCTGGCCTCAAACCGCGAGCTGCGCTTCATCGATCCTCGCCGGTTCGGACGGCTGAGCGTGGCCCATGGTTTTCGAGCCGCGGGGTTGGAACCGCTCGAAGTCGAAGGGGAGCGATTCATCAGCCTGTTCCGGGGTCGTAAAACGCCGATCAAGAGCGCGCTGCTAAACCAGAAGTTGCTGGGTGGTGTGGGCAATATCTACGCCGACGAGTCGCTGTTTCGAGCCGCCATCCGACCGCGACGGCGCGCGTCTTCCCTGAGCCAGCAAAACCTCCAGAGGCTCTACCGGGCGGTGCAGGAAGTGCTCAAAGAGGCAATTGCGCTCGGCGGATCTTCGATTGCCGACTACGTGGATGCGGACGGCGAAAGGGGATTTTTCCAGTTACGGCACCGCGTCTACGGCCGGGAAGGTGAGCCCTGCCTGAACTGCCAAACGCCGGTCAAGCGGATTGTGATCGCCGGACGAAGCTCGCACTATTGTCCGCGATGTCAGAAGTAAAGCGCTGCCAAACTGCCTCAGGCAAATTTCTTGACTCGGTCATTCACGTCGTCGGCAAAGCGTCGAATGAAGCCCCCGATGAAGTCTGCAGGATCGAGTTTTTCATTTTCAATCAGAGCCGTCAGATCGACGCCAAAGTTCACACTCTGCGCCAGATCGACCGCATGGCTCTGGTAGTAGGTGGCATGGGCGCGACGGCGGCCGAGGGTGGCCAGATCGTAACGCTTGCCGCCGGCAATCTGCGAATCGAACACGCCGACCAGTGACGCCGCGATGTTTTCCCGCTCATCCAAGCGGAACACCACCTTGTCGCTATCCACCATCCAATCCAGATCGCGCCAGACTTCGCAGCCGTAGAGTTTCCTGGGCCGCTCGTCCGCCGGGAATTCGCGGATCGCGGCAATGGTCCGCAGGGCCACGGCCACGTGCGTGTCATGCTTGTCGGCCAAGTTGTGGGTGTAGACAACCTGGGGGCGGGTGGCCGCGAGCAGTGCCTTCAGATCGCTCTCTGGCCCCGAATTGGCCGAGCTCTTCACGGCCGAACTGGGATGGTTCAAAAGAGCCACCGCCGCGTACTCCCCGACGAAGGCGGCCTTTTTCTGTTCGGCCTGCCGAACGGTTTGCATCTGCCGATCGGTGTAGCCCGCATAGGCGCCGCCGCGCGGGCTGCCGGCGCCATCGGTGACGATGACGGCGGCGAACCATTGGTCGGCTCTGCCGAAGCCCGCGAGGATGCCTTCGAGCGCCATAATTTCGACGTCGTCCTGGTGGGCGGCAATACACAGGTGGGTGACTCGTTCGAGCGCGGCGGCCTCGCTCACCCCGTCCGGAACCCAGATTTCGGCCCCCGTTTGGCTCAGCTTCATGCTCCTATCTCCAGAAATCGCCTCTATCGGACCGCGGACTTCAAGCGGGTAACTTCTTGGGGCGTGAGACGCCGGAACTTCCCGGGATGAACGTCCAACTCCAGCGCCCCGTAGCGCACCCGCTTGATTTTCTCGACGTGGTGTCCGATGGCTTCAAACATGCGGCGTATCTGCCGATTCCTGCCCTCGAGCAGCGTGATTTCGTACCAGGGATTGCCGGCTTCGCGAAGCAACCGGATTTTCGCGGGCGAAGTCTTCACTCTGCGACCATTCGGCGATGCGATGAAAAGCCCCGCCCGCAGCCGTGCCAATCCCTCGAGTTTGGGCTGGCCCGCGACTTTCACCATGTACGTCTTCGGCACATGGGAGGCGGCTTTCATAAGATAGTTGGCGAACTCGCCGTCATTGGTCAGCAGCAGCAGGCCTTCGCTCGCATAATCCAAACGGCCAACCGGATAGACACGGGCGCTTACGCCATGGAGCAGGTCCATCACCGTGGGACGGCCTTCGGGGTCGCGTAGCGTAGTGACGTATCCCTTGGGCTTATTCAGCAGCAGGTAAACGTGGCGCTCGGCGCCGTGCAGCAGTTTTCCGTTAACCCGAATATGGTCGGTCTCGGCATCGGCCTTGCTGCCGAGCTCAGTCACCACCTGGCCATTGACTGAAACTAAGCCCCCCGTGATCAACTGTTCCGCCTTGCGGCGGGAAGCGATTCCGGCTGCTGCNNGTTGACTCAGCAGTCGAAGAGCCGCGCTCGCATCAGGCGGCGGGGTCATTTTCTCCGGTGGCGACAGGTTGGTCCAGTTCGGCGCTCTCGCCCGTCTCTGCCGCCCCGGCCTGGTCAGCCTCCACGGAAGCAAGATCGCCGGGCCCCGATTCGTGGGGCGAGGAATCCGCTCGAGCGCCAGTTGCGGTCACGGCCTCGGGCAACGGCCACAGATCGCTCTGGAACGATTCCGACACCAGCTTCTCGAACTCCTCCATGCTGGGCAACTCGTTGACATCCTTCAGCCCGAAACGCAAAAGGAATTCTTTGGTTGTTTTGTAGAGGATGGGCCGTCCGATCACCGCCTTCCGCCCAGCCGTCGTAATCAGCTTGCGCTCGAGCAGGGTGGCGATGACTCCGCTCGAATCCACGCCCCGAATGTCGCTGATCTCGGGCACGGTCGCGGGTTGTTTGTAAGCGATGACGGCCAGGGTTTCAAGCGCGGGCAGCGAAAGCCGAATCGGCGGCTTCAAGCTCTTGGCGAAGGCGCGCAGGATGTCGTGATGCTCCGGCTTGGTGGACATGCGGTATCCGCCGGCAACCTGCCGAATTTCGATGCCGTGGCCTTCCCCGGCATAGTCCGCGGTCAGCTCTTCCAAAGCCGCGCGGACCGCGGACCGGATCAGGGCGTCATCGCCGGTGGAATCGCCAGGCGAGGAGTCCCGGGCGAGCTGAACGATGTGGTCGAGCGGGATCGGCGTTTCCGCCGCGTAGATGATGGCTTCGAGTTTGGCTTTGAGATTCATCCGAATTTCTTATTAAGAGCGATCCCTTAGGACTGCATAGGACCGGCCCGGGCGCGGTGGCTCACCGCCAGTCGTCCCGCACCGCCGTCTGCTCCGCCATGACCGCGTCGAATCCGGCATGCTTGCGCAACAGGATGTCACCAAACATGCGGTCTTGGCGCAACTGAATGGCCTGCAAACGTACCAGCTCCAATAGCGCCAGAAACATGCAGACCAGCGCCTGCCGTGAATTCACGTGACGCAACATTTGTTTAAGGTGAAGCGGCTTATCCTCGAGCGTTAACCGCCGGCGCAGATAGTCGATCATCTGTCCCACGGTGACGCCTTCTTCATCCACCTCGAGCACGGGGCGCGAACGGGCACGGTCCATGATCTGTTGGAATGTCTTGACTAGGTCGATCACGTCGGCAGCGATCTCCGGTTCGGTCCCCTCGGCGTCCATGAACTCCTTGATCGAGGGATTGGACCAAACGGCATTTTCAATTTGCTGCTTTTGCATCAGCATCTGCGCAGCCGACTTGAATTTCTCGTGCTCGATGAGCCGGTTGACCAGCTCCATCCGCGGATCTTCGAGGGCATCGGAAGCCGCGGCGGGCTCGCGCGGCAGCAGCATCTTGGACTTGATATGGATCAGCACGGCCGCCATGTAGACGAAATCGGCGGCCACGTTCACGTCCAGCTCGCGCAATTTCTCGACGTATGCCAAGTATTGCGCCGTGATCCGGGCTATCGGGATGTCGTAGATGTCGATGTCCTGCTTGCGAATGAGGTCCAGCAGCAAGTCGAGGGGCCCCTCGTATATATCGCCCACGGTGACCGCGAAGGGAGAATCACTTTCTTCCTTCCGCTTCTCGGTCGCAATCAGGGTGAGCGCGGGCGGGCGGGCCGCTTCAGCGTGCGGGGCATTTCCCATCGCGACCTTGGTGAGTTCTGACATCAAAATTCCTTCACTCGACGCGTCCCACGACTGCTCCGGCCAAGAGCCGGCCAAAAGACTGAGACATCCCGACTGTTACTCGGCCGCCTGGACGCTTTCCGGCGCTTCATAGTCCAACGACATACCCATGGCCTCGCGGACTTCGCCCATGGTCGCCCGGGCCACCTTCCGCGCCCGGGCAGAGCCGGCCTCCAGAATATCCCAGGCGAGCCGCGGATTCTCCTCATATTTCTTGCGGCGCTCTTGCATGGGGTTGAGGATAGACACCAACGCGTCCGCGGCCCAGCCCTTGCACTCGATACAGCCAATGCCAGCCGAGCGGCAGCCCGCATCCACTTTGGCCAGAGTCTCGGGGCTGCTGAAGATCTTGTGCAGGTCCCCGACTGGGCAAAGGTCAGGATTGCCGGGATCGCTGCGCCGGATGCGCGCCGGGTCCGTCATCATGGTCTTGAGCTTTCGCCGTACCACCGGTTCGGGATCGGTCAGCAGGATGGTGTTTCCATAAGACTTGGACATCTTGCGCCCATCGGTGCCGGGCAGCTTGGGCGCGGGCGTCAACACTGTCTTGGGCTCAGGGAAAACCGCTCGACCCCGCTGGCAATAGAACAGATTGAAGCGGCGCGCGATCTCCCGGGTTAATTCTACGTGCGCCGACTGATCTTCCCCGACCGGCACGAAATCTGCTTTGTAGATCAGAATGTCGGAGGACATCAGCACCGGATAACCCAGGAATCCGTAGGTGCTGAGGTCCTTGCCGGTAATGTTCTCCTGCTGCTCTTTATAGGTGGGCACGCGCTCCAGCCAGCCGAGCGGCGTAATCATCGAGAACAGCAGGTGGAGCTCCGCATGCTCGGGGACATGCGACTGGATGAACAGGGTTGAGCGCTCGGGATCGAGACCAGCGGCCAGCCAGTCGAGCAGAACCTCCAGGGAATTTTCTTTCACCCGCGAAGTGTCCGCGTAGTCGGTGGTGAGGGCATGCCAGTCGGCCACGCAAAAGTAGCATTCGTGTTCGTCCTGCATGTGCACCCAGTTATCCAAAGCCCCTACATAGTTCCCCAGATGGAGTTTGCCGGTCGAGCGCATCCCGCTGAGCACGCGTTTCCGTTGGGCGGAGCTCGGCATCAGGCGCTTCCCACGATGAAATAGAAGAAATTGAGAAAGGGACTTAGCAGCCGCTGCAAGTAGGTGGGGCCAAAATACACTAACGCGAGCAGAGCCACCCAACCCACCGTGTCGTAGGCCCGGCGCATGGTGGCCGGAAGAAAATGGCGCAAGACGTGGCTGCCATCGAGGGGGGGCACGGGAATCAGGTTAAACACTGCTAGAACAACGTTGATCACCATCAACTCATACACCAGCAGGCAAATCGGGACCAGAATGGAATTTGAGTCCGGCGAAACCTCGCCCATCACCACCGCCCGGCCAAACGACGAACTGAGCTTCACTGCGACCAGCAGCGCCGCAGCCCCGCCTGCGACCAGGAAGTTGCTAATCGGCCCAACCACCGCGGTCAAAATGTCGTCGCGCACGGGGTGCTTGAAATTCCGGGTATCGACCGGTGTCGGCTTGGCCCAGCCGAGCAGCGGGATATGCGCCAGCAGCGCCATCAAAGGCAGCAAGACGGTGCCGAACAAATCAATATGCTTGATGGGATTCAGCGTGATCCGGCCGAGCATGCGGGCGGTCGGATCGCCGCAGCGGTTCGCCATCCAGGCGTGGGAGGATTCGTGCACGCTGATCGCGAACAGAAACACGATCACCTTAAAGAGAATGTCAACGTGCTCGAGAGTCATGCCAAGTTGGTCTCGATACTAACACGCGGAAGCTGGAGTCCGCCTGGTTTCCGGCGAGAAATCACCCCGCATCCCTCACTCTTCAGGTCTCTTTCTTCAGTGCCGCCGGCTTTGCGCTGGCGGGCGCGATGGTTTTGACCTTAATGGTTTTGGCCGGAATACCGCCGACGACGTGGTACGGTTCGACGTTTTTCGAAGCCATGCCCATCGCCCCCACCATGCCGTGTTCTCCGACTTTCACTCCGCTGAGCACCGTCGCGTGGTAGGTCACCCGCCCTTTGGGACCGATCTCGGTCTTGTGGTTGGACACGATCATTCCATCATTCAGATCATGGGAGTGCGAATACACATTGGCGTAGTCGGAGATCGAAGACCCCTCATGGATCACGATCTCGCCCCGGTCGTCGAGCAGGACGTACTTGTGGATGGTGCAGTTGTCTTCGACCGTCAGGTTGTAGCCGTAAGAAATCTCCACCCCGTGAAAAATCTTTACGTTTTTGCCGCAAAACTTGAACACATGCCGCGCCAACATAGCGCGTACCTGGAATCCCAGCCAATGATTCAGCCCGGCCGGCGAACGGTCAAACATCATCCAAAACCAGATAAGGGGCTTGCGCTCGGCGTACTTGGCGCCATCCACGTCGCCGTAATATTCGGGCTCGAGCGTGGCATTGCGCGGATCGAAGGAGTGCGCCAAGGCTTGCTCGGCCAGGGGTGCGCCGTGATCCGGGTCCGTGTAAGGACGTCCCAGATAGAGTTCATGCAGCGTGTTTCGAACCCGATCGCTGCGATCCTCGGGATCGCGGTTTTGGAACTCGCGGTCCAGGGACTCAATCCAGTCCAGAAATACCTTTTCCGCTCGCGGTGTCGGGCGAAGAGGGCGATATTCGTATCGCGGCATAAAACGCCTCGCTGATGGGGTCCTAGGGCGGATAAACGATAGCACATCGGGCTTCGGCAACTGGNNTCAACTGGACCACAGGTGCAATGCGAATGCAGATGGGGCGAAGCGAGCACTTACTTTTGAGTCACTGTCAGTTCATGCACGCCGACCGTCGCCTGGTCGATCCGGTCCGGCAACCTAAAACTTGAATCCAGGCCCAGGTTTGGATACTTCGGCTGAATATAGTTTGCGACAAACAGCTGCAAAACAAACCTGGGTATCTCGACACCGTC
>PKYX01000151.1:0-1144 GCA_003132825.1 Acidobacteriaceae bacterium | reverse complement strand
AGGAGCTCCTCCCCGCCTTGATCCGTTCGAAATCCACCCGCGTCGTCGCCTTTACCACTCCGGGCTCGCTCTCAAATCGCACAGACTCGACCCCTGCGGGGAGATCCACTTTCCCCGCGGCAAAGTAGGCATTGATTTCCTCTTCGCTCAATTCCGTGTGAGTTGGAGGATGGGGGGACGAGCCAACGCTCTCGATTCGCCGCAGCTNNTTGCGCTCCGTGCTAGCGACGGCCATCGACTGGGCGTCGCCGCGACGGGCGGGAACTTGAGAAGCGCAGCAGACCACCACGGCGAGCATAAGCACCGTGAGCCCGGGCTTCATGGTTTCAAAGCCGCCCGGGTTTCCGACGGGTTCGCCTCGGTGACCCGGGGCTCGGTCAGCGGACCCGTGATGCTGAAGCTGCGAGCTCCGGCGCGCATCAGGTTCAGATTCAGGTCACGCCCCAGCGACGCGGTGCCGCTCACCTGATACACGCCGTCGGGAGTATCCAGTTTGCCCTCCTGAATCTCGAACTTGGCATCGCGCAGCAGGAGCCGCCCGATAAAATAACGCATGCGAAGCGGCGCCGCGCCGCTCGACAGCACGATGTGGGGCAGCATGCCACCGGAAGCTTCGAACTTCACCGCGGCGCTCGCCGAGGACATCAGTTCCCCGGCCGTCAAACCGTCGGCAGCCGCCTGGTAGGTCGCGGTGCCGATGCCGGTAATCCAGCCGTCATGCATGCTTTGAGCAAGCTGCCCCAAGGCAATCCGCTCGAGGGTGCCGCTGCCGCTGTAGGCGGGCGGCTTGGCCCGGAAGTCCGCCGTCCAGATGCCCACGTGCTTGCCGCCCAGAACATCGCCCTGGACGTCGGTGAGCCGGAGCACGCCGTCCCGCAACTCGACATTCGCCGAGACGCGGGAAGCCGCTAGTTTGTGCAGCGTCACCCGATCCGCCGTAAGCCGGCCGTCGGCAGCGAGGGTGAGCAGATACGGGTTTCGCGATTCGGGCGCGACGGAAAGAAACCGGTACCAAGGCCGATTGCGTGGATGAGGATCAAACAATTCGCTCAGTGCGTCAGTTGAGATCGCATCGGCATGCAGATCAAAGCGCACCGGACACGACCCCGGCACACCACACTGGCGGGGCAGTTCGAAAGAGCCG
>PKYX01000463.1 GCA_003132825.1 Acidobacteriaceae bacterium | reverse complement strand
TCTGCGCCAAAAGCGTCTTGCCCGTCCCTGTCGGTCCGATGAGCATGATGTTGGATTTGGTCAGTTCCACGCCGTCGCCGGTACGCTGCCGGTTCATGTAGATCCGCTTGTAATGGTTGTAAACCGCTACTGCCAGCTTCTTCTTAGTCTGCTCCTGCCCGATCACGTACTCATCGAGAAAGACCTTGACCTCTTGCGGCTTAGGCAGTTGGTTGGGATGGGTAGTGGGGGGCGTGGTCGCGCGGTCGTCCTCAAGGATGGAATTGCAGACTGCGACACACTCGTCGCAGATGTAAGCCCTGGGATAATCGCTGGGAGAGGAAATCAGCTTGGCCACCGCGTCTTGCGACTTGTGGCAGAAGGAACAGCGCAACATCTCCTCAGTGCCGGTCCTGTTTTTCACTCCGCGTAACTCCTTTTTTCAGCCCGGTCCCTCCGCCCCTTGGCGCTTGTTGCCCGGTCAGCCTTGAGAGATCGATTCCCGCCCCGGCCTGTCGCAAAGCCGCCGACGGAATTTCGATCATACCTTCTCTCTGGTCTTATAGATGATATCGTCTATGATTCCATATTCCTTCGCCTGCTGCGCATTCATAATGAAGTCGCGCTCCACATCTTTCTCCACCTTTTCCAGCTTTTGGCCGGTGTGCTTCGCCAGCAACTGGTTTGTAATCTCGCGCATACGCAGGATCTCGCGAGCATGAATGTCTATGTCGGTGGCCTGTCCGGAGAGGCCGCCCATCGAGGGCTGGTGGATTAGAATCCTCGAATTTGGCAGAGCCAGCCGCTTTTTCGGCTCTCCCGCCGCCAGCAGCAGCGCTGCCATGCTGGCCGCCTGCCCGATGCAAATGGTGGTGACATCGTTCTTTACGTACTGCATGGTGTCGTAAATCGCCATGCCCGCCGTGATCGATCCGCCCGGAGAATTGACATAGAGCTGGATGTCTTTTTCCGGATCCTCCTGCGCCAGGAACAACATCTGCGCGATCACCAGATTGGCGATATTGTCGTCAATCGGCGTCCCGATAAAAATAATGTTGTCCCGCAACAGCCGGGAATAGATGTCATAGGCACGTTCGCCCCGCCCGGTCTGTTCGATGACCATGGGCACTAGCATCATTTGTGCGTCTTTCACATTCACCTGCCACACTCCATTACTTGAACAACCTTTAGCTTTAGGGAGGGTTCAAACTCGCCTTACGCGGACTGGCGATACAGAAATTCGAGGGTCTTTTCAGCGCGGATTCTAGCCCGGATTCTATCGAGCGCTCCATCCCGTGTCAAACGCGACCGGATTGCCTCCGGCGTCTGTTTAGACTGGGTGGCGAGCGCTTCGATCTCCCGGTTGATCTCCTCGTCGCTGACCTCGATTTTCTCCTCCTCCGCCACTCTCTCGAGAAGCACCGAAGCCTTCACTTCTCCGAGTGCTCGCTCCCGCTGCCCCGCCCGCAACCGCTGCAAATCCATCTTCTTCAACTCTTCCGGACGCATACCCTGCGCTGCCAACGCGCGCAAGCCGCGCTCCAGTTGCAGATCAATTTGGCGCTCCACGAGGGCTTCCGGCACTTCGAAATCATTGCGCTTCACCAATTCGGCTACCAGCTTGTCCTTGGCTTCGCGCTCGCTCTCTTGCGTGCGCTCGGTTTCCATGCCCTGGCGAATACGCTGGCGCACTTCCTCAAGACTCGTGAACTCTCCCAGTTCCTTGGCAAAATCGTCGCTCAGCTCGGGAAGGTTCTTCTGTTTGATGGATTGCACCTTGACGGTGTAAATGAACCTCTTGCCCGCCAGTCGCTTGTCGGCGGAGTCCGCGGGATAGGCGACCTCGAAGCTGCGCTCATCCCCGGCAGAGGTGCCACGCAGGTTCTCTGTGAACTCCGGCATGGTGTTCTTGCCCGCGATCTCCACCAGGATTTCATCCATGTGGACCGGTTTGCTGTCATCGTCCTTCTCGGTCGGCCGTCCGTCGAGTGAAACCTGGGCGAAATCCCCGTCCGCCAGCACCCGGCCCTCGACCGCCGTGAAGGTGGCGTGCTGTTCCCGCACCCCGTTGAGCGACTGCTCCACTTCGTCGTCGGTCACCACAATGACCGGCTTCTCCGCCCGCAAGTCCTTGTAGCTCTCAACCTTGATTTCCGGCATGACTTCGAAGCTGGCTTTGAAGCGCAGAGGCTCGCCTTCGTGCACGTGCAGATCGGTGACCCGCGGCTGCGAAACCGGCATCAGTCCGAGCTTTCCGGTCTCCTGCCGGAAATACTTGGGCACCAGCGCATCCACCACGTCATTGTTGATGTCCTGGGAGAAGCGTTGCCGAATAATGGATGCCGGAATGTGCCCTCGCCGGAAGCCCGGCAGACGCGCCAATTTCTGATATTTCTGGATCAGGGTCGCGGTTTCCCGGGCTACTTCCTCGGCCGGGATCTCAACCTGAATTTCCCGCTTCGTGGCGGCTGTCGTTTCGCTAGGGCTCACGTTCTGAGTGTAAGGACAGAAGGGGAGCAGCGTCAAACGCCGCAAGGTACGTTAGTCACCCTTGGTCATTGGCCACTGGTCGGGGGTCATTGGCCGTTGGCCCGCCGTGCCCCATAATGGGATAAGGAGAGCTACTATCCGAGAAGCGAGAGCTGACGTTACCCCCATCGCGGTGACTGACGACCAACCAGCCGTCCCTGGCTGGCTCACCCGGCTCAACCAAGAAGTAGTCGGCTGCAAGCTCTGTCCGCGGCTAGTGGCGTATCGCGAGCAAGTCGCCCGCGAGAAACGGCGCGCTTACCGCGACTGGGATTACTGGGGCAAGCCCGTCCCCGGGTTCGGTGACCCGGATGCCCGTATCCTTGTCCTCGGACTCGCTCCCGGCGCCCATGGTTCCAACCGCACCGGCCGGCCCTTCACCGGCGACGCTTCCGGCATCTTCATGTATCCCGTCCTTCACGAAACCGGCTTCTGCAGCCAGCCCACCGCCACGCGCCGTGATGACGGCCTGAAACTGAAAGACCTCTATATCACCGCCGCAGCCCGCTGCGCTCCTCCGGACAACAAGCCCCTGCCGCAAGAGCTGGCCAATTGCGCCCCTTACCTGGAGCGGGAGTTCGATGGTCTCAGGGGAGTGAAAGTGGTGATTGCGCTGGGAAAAATTGCCTTCGATGCCTACCTGAATTTCCTAAAACACCGCGGCCTGCTCAAGACCCGGAAGGGCTATATATTCCAGCACGGGGCAGAGTACGAAATGCCGGATGGCAGGATGTTGCTTGCCTCCTACCACCCCTCGAACCAGAACACCCAAACCGGGAAACTGACCCGGCCCATGTTTGTCGGTATCTTTAAAGAAGCTGCCCGCCTGGCCGATAGGTAACCACAAGCGGCGCAGCGGCCCGAAATCGTCCACCCACCCCATGCACGGGGCTACACAACAGTCGGGGCACGAAACGGGGCGGCGCCGCTCTGTTTCATTCTCAATGCAGCTTGGTCACAGTAACATCCAGTTCAAACGTTCGCTTGCTGCCGGGGTCATCCGTTCTGCTGAGCAGAGTCGGTTTTCCCAGTTCAACAATTGTGTGCGTCTGTGTTCTAACGCTGCCAATTACCGGTTGACCACCGAGCGCGGGATTTGATGCCTGATCTAGAGCGAGACTCGAGAAATCGACAACGAAGTCGAGCAGGACGTCTCGCCCTAGCTCTTCGACCCGGCAGTCGATGCTCATTCCGACATCCAGGTACTGGAATTGAGTCAGCTTGGGATCTTGTACAACGCCGGTGGTAATGGGAACTCTGCTTCCCGCTCGGATCTTGTTCATGATCCCTCCGCTCTGCGCACGCATCAAGTAACTGCGCGCATTGACCTTTTTGCCGCCGTCGATTTCGCGCAGCGTGAATTCCAGAAGGTAGGTGTTACCCGGCTGCGAAGATTGGTTGGCTGGTTTGGTGGTCGGCTGTTGCTCGGGCTCTTGTCCCCCCGCTACCCCACCCAGACATGTCAAGACTACGATCGCCAACGTCACCATCATGGCCGTATTGCGGAAATTCATGTACGCCTCCTCCGTTCAATTCTGTACGCTTGATCTCGGAACGGCTGCCGGAGCATCCATCGGTGCAACGGTCAAGTCTTTGATTTGCAAATCATCAAGGGACTCCGTGCTGCTGGCTGCGCTGAGGACTTCTTCCTGCGGTGTCTCCCGCAAGTAAAGCAACAGCAGTTTGTCCTGGGTCGAAAGCGGCCGCGGCGAAGGGAACTGCTCCAGCCGCAAAGGAACGAATCTGTCGAACCTCCTGGTCCGGGTCATCGAGCGAGACTTCGGCAACCCTTCNNCCGCCGCTCGATTGCGACCCGCCATGCAATGCGCGCCAGCCAGGTCCGCGGGTTGCGTACCCCCGCCAACTTTCTGCGATAGCGCACCACCCGGACAAAAGCCTCCTGCGTCGCGTCCTCGGCATCGTGATGATTGCGCAGCACCGAGTAGGCAATCCGATACACCAGCCGGGCGTGCTCACGAACGGTGAGTTCGAGTTCGTCCTCGTCCGAGCGTGTCCGCACCATGGCTTGGTCCACGAGCACCTGTCCGTTCACCACTCGTTGGCCCTCAAACATAGAAGACCGCCATCGCTCCAGGTTTGTTCGAGAATCTTTTCAAAGGGGACTGTGGGGCGCGAGCGCCCTCGCCCGTGTGCCGCCGGTGCGGCGACAGGTGGGAGGCTTCGGAGTGTCGATACCTCGAGGTGACTGCCGCGAAGCGAAAACAGGCTTGCAACTGGACCACAGGGATCGCGGGCCGGGTGGCCGCGCCCAACACTAAAATCCCACAAACACCGGCTCCGGCTCCAGGCGCACGCCCCAAATCTCCTCGACCCGTTGCTGGATGTGCTCTTTGAGCGCCAAGATGTCGACGGCAGTCGCATCTCCCCGATTCACAATCGCCAAGGCATGCTTGCGCGAGATGCCCACCCGCCCGCTGCCATATCCCTTGCCAAACCCGGAGTGCTCCACCAGCCAGGCGGCGGAAACCTTTTTCTGCGACACCAGCGCGGGATAGCTGGGAATCTGTAAACCTCGTGCCGCTGCTCGCTTTTCCAGTTCCCCATGCTCGGCCGCTCCAACCACAGGATTCTTGAAGAAGGACCCGGCACTCCGCGAATCTTCATCCCCTGGTGTAATCAGCATTCCCTTGAGCGCCCGGATTCTCCGAACCGCTTCCCGCGTGTCCGCCAGAGTCGGTGTCTTCCGCCATCCTGCAAAATGTTTTTTCAGGTCAGCGTACGCGATGCGCGGGGCGCCGCCGGGAGTCAACGCGTAGGTGACCCGCACAATCACGTACCGCCCGCGCTCGCCGGTGTTGAAAATGCTGGTGCGATAACTGAATCCGCAGGCCTCCGCGCACAGGTCATGGAGTTGTCCATCTCTCACATCGAGGGCGAGCACCGAATCCACACTCTCGGCGACCTCCTGCCCATACGCCCCCACATTCTGCACGGGCGTGCCGCCCACGCTGCCGGGAATGCCGCTCAGGCACTCGACCCCGGCACAGTTGCGCGCCACCGCCCGCGCCACGAATCGGTCCCATGGCTCTCCCGCCCCCACTTCGAATCGCGCCTGCCCGTCTTGGCAGTGCTCTTCAATCCCGCCAACCGCCATCTTGAGCGCGAGGCCTGGCCAGCCGGCATCCGAGACCACCAGATTACTGCCGCCTCCCAGCACAAAGAGCGGAAGATCATGGGCCCGCGCGAATTCGATCCCCGCCTGCACCTCGGCAATGGTCGTCGCCTCCAGAAAAAATCGCGCTGGACCGCCGACCTGGAACGTCGTCAGCGGCGCCAGCGCCACGTTCTCCTGGATAGGCATGGTGATGCTTCAATATATACGACCCGTGCCGTGACCGCGTCCGTGCTCGGGGAGGCGTGAATCTGCGTCATTTTCGGAGTCTGGCAGTTTGGAACTGGCCTCAATTTCCGGCTCGGGCCCCCCGCAAACACCGCGTGACCATTGGGCTCTGGTGGGTTACTATCGTCTGCGACACATTGCGAGGAATCTGAGCCTGAGGAGGTGCGATGTTTCCAGAGATTATGGTGATCCCCATGCGCGAGGAATTGACCCGGCTGGGCGTTCAGGAACTGCGTACGGCCGACGAAGTGGACCGAGCCCTAGCCGGTGAATCGGGCACCGCCATGGTGGTGGTGAATTCCATCTGCGGATGTGCTGCGGGTCGCATGCGCCCCGCCGTCCGCGTCGCCTTGCAACATCCCAGCCACCCGGAAAGGGTTTTCACGGTTTTCGCCGGACAGGATACCGACGCGACCGAGCGGGCTCGCTCCTATTTCACCGGTTACCCCCCATCCTCGCCTTCGATCGCCCTGCTGCGTGACGGAAAGCTCCTTCACATGATGCAGCGCAGTGACATCGAACATCGCGAAGCTGCGGACATCGCCACCGAGCTGAAGAGGGTCTTCGATCAACACTGTGCCAAGGCAGAAACCACGTAGGGCGGCAGGTGCCCAACCACCCCAGGCGGGCGATTCTCGGACGCTCTATTTCCCCGTACCCACCGCCCGAAACGTCATTTCGGTGGCGCGGCTCCGCACCCGGCGCTTCCATTCGAAGAATAACTCCGCGTAACTCTGCGTGATGTAATCTCGCGGGCTGATCCCCAAAAGCCGCGCTGTGCGATCAATCCAGCGCGACGGCCCTTCGATCTCGCCGAAATTCCCGATCGGAGTCTCGTCGAGGACGATATGGCCTTCTCCCTCGCCCCATTCCGCACGAAATTTTTCATAGCGAAACACCGGCGCGTAGCCCAACGCTCGCAGCATGGCGTCCATCTTCTCTCCGTCCGCGACTTTGGTTTCCGTCTCCTCGCGCGACTTGTGTCGCCCGGTCTTGCCCTTGGCTTTGTGGGTCAGCACCCAGTCCGCCCCGTACTTGCGCAGACGCAACAGCTGTCCCTTCCGCCGCAGCGCTCCCCCGGGCAGATCGTAGAGAGAATTCATCTCATGCGTCCGCCGAGTTAGCAGACGAAACCCCGCCGCACGCAGCCGTTGCCTGAAAACGCGCGCATCGGCCAGCTGGAATTTGACCTCGATTTCTCGACGTGAACTCATGGGGCGAGGCCGCAAACGGCAAAAGGCGAACCGGTCCAGGCGAGCCGCTAACTAAACGTTGGCAGCTTCACCAGATCATTCCGCGGAACCGACTCCAGCGCAAAACCCGCTTTCCGCCACGCTGCTAGGCCTCCCCGGATGACGAACGCGTTGAATCCTTGCTCCCGCAGCAGGAGCGCCACCCGGGCGCTCGTGGCGTCGCGCGCTCAAGTGCAATACAGATAAATGTCCTTGTCCTTCGGCAGGAGTTTCACTTCTTCCGACAGTTGGTTGGGCTCGAAACGCAGCGATCCTTTAATCCGCATGGCGTTCGAGTCGTAGTACCCGTGACTGCGCACGTCGAGCAGCAGAAGTTTGTCTTTGTCTTCCGAAGCCAGTTTCCGAGACAGTTCTTCCACCAGCACTCGCGGCACCACGCGATACACCTTGTGTTTGCGATAAAGCAATACCTTGTAGACGATGTAGGCGACCACGGCAACGAGCAGCAATTGTTCCATGAGGTGACTGGCCGCCAGAAAGCCGCGCGTGATCATCGCCAGAAAATTACGAAACACGAAGCCCAGTGCGAAATACGCTCCCAGATAGAGCGCCGCGCCCGCCAGATCCAGTCGCAGAAACTGCGGCAGACGCATCTTCATGCTCCCGGCCAGGGGCGGCGCCATGCTGTTGACCCCGGGAATGAACTTGGCAACCAGCAGTGTGACCTTGCCGCGCTTGTAGAAGGACTCAGCCGAGCGCAGAATGCAGTTTTCCGGATTGGCTGAGATCCGGCACAGCAGAGCGAGCAAGGTCCACCCCATATAACGCCCCAGAACGTAAAGCAGCGAGTCGCCGAGAAGCATCGCGGTTATCGCCAGCCCCAGCACGGCTGGTGTTCTGAGCGTGCCTGCGGCCGCCGCCGCCCCGGCTGCGACCATCGCGAGCGAAGCCGGCACTGGCAGACCGATGGCTTCGCCCAAAACGACGAAGAAGAGGAGCACGTAGCTGTGCTGTTCGAGCAGTGCGATGAAATGATGCATACCGAAAAGCGGCAAACTGTTTGGCAGTTAGATTGTAGCCTCATCCCTGGGATTCAGACTTAAAAGGGAGTCCAGGAAATGCCCGCCAAGCCCAAACCCCGACGCCACGTTATATTGCCTGGGCGCAAGACCCCGCTCCCCTTCAGCGATGCCGTCCTGGCCGGGGACACCCTCTATCTCGCCGGACGCATTGGCGTCGATCCAGAGACCGGCATGGCTCCAGCTAGCCTGGATGAGGAATTGCGCCGGCTGTTCCACGGGTTCACGGCGGTCCTGGCCGAGGAGCCGATGACCATGAATGATCTGGTGGGGGTGCAGGTCTTTTCGCCGGATATTTCCCTGTGGGAGCGTTTCAACTCCGCGTACGTCAAGCGCTTCGCGCGGGATCCCCCGGCGCGAGCCTTCATCGGTTCCGGCCCGCTGCTGCGCCAAGAAAGATTCGAAAGGATGGGAATTGCCGTGCGGCGGTCCTAGATCCGAGAGGACGCGGAGCCAAGCCTGGCAGCGAGGGGGATACGCTCAGCGGGCAGAAGGGAATGCGAATCTCCGCCGTGGTCGCTACTTTTCCCGCGCGACCACGAACTCGGGCGCCCACAAGAGCGCCCGCTTGATCTCGCTGTCCGGGAAGCTGCAGATGGCATTGCGCGCCAACGTGGCGTACTGCAATGCCCGCTGGTTGGCCGCCTCGAGCGAACCATAACGGTTCAGAATCTCCAGCACTTCGGCGTGGGTGACACCGTCGAAAGCCCGCTCGCGCACCACGGTTTCGATCCTGTTCCGTTCCCGTGGCGTGCAGCGCTCGAGTGCATGAATCACCGCCATCGTGACTTTTCCTTCGCGCAAATCGCTGGCCACCGGCTTCCCCAACATCGTCTCAGAGGCAGTCAGATCGAGCACGTCGTCGACGATCTGAAAGGCGATCCCCAGATCCAGCCCGTACTGGGCCAAACTCTGTTCCTGCTCCGCTGTGGCGCCACCGAGGATTGCGCCCATCCGCATGCACACCGAAAACAGGCATGCGGTCTTGCGAAAAATCAAGTCGAAGTGTTCATCGAGCGTAATCAACTTGCCCAGCTTCTCCATCTGAAGCAGTTCGCCCTCTACCATCTGCTGCGTCAGATCGATGAGCGTGTCCAGAATGCGGAAGTTGCGCTCCTGGACCGCAATCTTGAACCCCTGCATATACAGCCAGTCGCCCGCCAGTACGCATTTCGGATTGCCCCACTGCGTGTTGGCTGCCGGCCGCCCGCGCCGGGTGTCGGCTTCGTCAATAATGTCATCATGCACCAGCGTGGCCGTGTGAATGATCTCCACCACCGCACCCAGTCGAACCGCGCCGCGTCCTCGATAGTCAAACAATTTGGAGGAGAGCAGCAGGAGCGCCGGACGAATGCGTTTCCCGCCTCCTCCGCGCAGATACTCCCCGATCTCCGTGATTGCGCCTACGCCCGAGACTGTGTCACGCCCGAACTCGCGCTCAATCGCGGCTAGATCGTCGCGCAACATCTCGAAGAATTCTTTTCCGGTAATGGTGGCTGGCATGCTCATCAAATCTGTGGTGAAGGCTCTCAGTTGGTCCGGTAGTTTGTGAACTGCGTATCAATCCCAAAGTCCTGCTGCTTGAGGAGCGCAATGATGGACTGCAGCGTGTCCCGATCCTTGCTGCTCACGCGCACCAAATCCCCTTGAATGGATGCTTGCGCCTTGTGCTTCGAGTTCTTGATCACCTTGACAATCTCGCGCGCCTTTTCGATCGGGATGCCCTGCTGCATGGTGATCCGTTGTTTCGCCGTACCTCCCGCCGCCGCTTCGACCGCCCCGTAGGTCAATCCTTTCAGCGGAACCCCACGCTTTGCCAGTTTCTGCTGGAACACATCGTTGACCGCCTTCAGTTTGAACTCGTCGAGCGAATGCAGCACGATGGCGTCTTTTCCTTCCAGTTCAATGTTCGATTTCGAATCCTTGAGGTCGAAACGGGTGTGAATTTCCTTCAACGCATGTTGAATCGCGTTGGAAACCTCCTGCAAATCGATCTTGCTCACAATGTCAAAAGTGTTTTCTGGCATGGCGTGTCGTCAGCTCCAGAAGTTCTTACCCGGGGTTTGGGAGGGCAGCAGCGGTTTCCACCGTGCCCGAAACCCCATTTGCCCGGTCCGCCGAAACCGCTTCGGCGCTTGAGAAACCTGCTCGCTACGGCTCATCGGCTGCGCCCCGGTTCGATCGATTCGCGCGCCTCCACCGAGGACGCACCCAACAAACTAAATGGAATCAGCCTTTTCGGGAAGCGAAAAGAAGCGATAGAAGTTGTGCGCCGTCTGCCGCCCAGCTTCCTCCGGCGAAAGGCCGCGCAATTCACCCACCTGCCGGGCCACTTCCTTCACGAATCCCGGTTCATTGCGCTTTCCGCGATGTGGCACGGGCGCGAGAAAAGGCGAATCGGTCTCAATCAGCATCCGATCGAGCGGCACTTCGAGGGCGGTATCGCGAATCAGTTGCGCCTTCGGAAACGTGATGTTTCCCGCGAAAGAAATCATGAACCCCAGGTCGAGCGCCCGCTTCGCGTGCTGCCAGCTGCCCGTGAAACAGTGCAGAACCCCTCCCAGGCCGCTGCCGCCCCAGTGCTCGCGCAACAACTGCAGACAATCTTCCCAGGCGTTGTCGCTGCCCTCGGACGGCCGGCAGTGAATCACCACCGGCAACTTGGTCGCTTGCGCCAACTCAAGCTGCTGCAAGAAAACCAGTTGCTGCACCTGGCGGGGCGAGTGATCGTAAAAGTAATCCAGCCCAATCTCTCCCCAGGCAATCACTTTCGGTCGTTTGGCGAGTCGCTCGAGTTCCGCGAAGTCAGCGGCGGTCGCGAGTTTAGCCTCGTGGGGATGAATTCCAATGCTGGCATAGACGAATTCATGCGTCTCCGCCAGCCGAATGCCACAGTCGAGCGACCCGGGCCCGGTGCCGCTCCCAATCGCGACAATGGTCTCGACTCCAGCCTCCCGGGCCCGCGCCATCACCTGCTCGCGGTCGCCGTCGAATCGTTCCCCGTCGAGATGTGCGTGCGAGTCTACGAACACGGTGCCTGGTGGTTCGTCATGGGTCTTTCCACGATGCCCGCATGGGCAGGGATGCCCCCGGCGGCTGTCCGAGCCTCCCCCTTGCGGTCGCGCTACTTGAGCCTGGTCCCAACTGCCACATCCTCCACGAACGACGCCAGCACAGCCTTCCCGCCTTCGGGCGAGGCCGCCACAATCATCCCGTTCGACTCCAGCCCGCGCAGCTTCCGCGGCGCAAGATTGGCCACAATCACCACTTTCCGCCCAATCAGGGCCTCGGGCGCGTAGGACTCTGCAATCCCGGCCACGATCTGCCGCACTTCGGTCCCGAGATCGACTTCCAGACGCAGCAACTTGTCCGCGCCTTTCACCTTCTCCGCGACCTTGATTTGACCCACGCGCAACTCGACTTTCGCGAAGTCGTCGATGCTGATCTTCCCCTCCGCCGGGGCCGCTGCGGGTTTCGGCGCGGGCGCATCCGCCGGTGCCGCCGCCGCTGCGGGTTTGGTCTCGACCACAAGCGGCGCGCTCCGCTGCCGTTCTTCGATTGCCTGCATCCTTTCGACGGCGGATTTATCCGCGCGGGGAAATACCGCTTCCACGCTCCCCAGCTTGGTCCCGAGGGGGATCTGTCCCCACTTCAATTCCGCCATGCGAACAGTCTTGATGTCTCCGAGCCCTAGCTGTGTCCAGATCTTCGCCGTCGCCTCCGGCATCACGGGATGGGCCAGAGCCGTCACAATCCGCAACGCTTCCGCCGAGGTGTAGAGCACCGTGGCCAGTCGCGCCCGGCTTCCCTCGTCGTCCTTTTCCCCGAGCGCCCAGGGTTCGTTCTCCACGATGTATTTGTCCACCGCGGCGACCAGTCCCCAAGCCGATTCAAGCGCCCGCGAGAACTGATACTGCTCAAACTGCGCACTGAATTCTGCGATCGTGCGGCGCGCCGCCTCAGAAATCTGGTCATCCGCCGCCGTCCGCGCCACCGCTGAAGGATAGGGCACCTCGCCCCTGAAATACCGCCGGATCATGGTCAGCGTCCGGCTGGCCAGATTCCCTAGCCCATTGGCCAAATCGGAGTTGTAGCGTTGCACCAGCGCATCGAAGGAAAACGA
>PKYX01000267.1:325-8164 GCA_003132825.1 Acidobacteriaceae bacterium | reverse complement strand
CAGGGTGCTCTTGCCGGCGCCGCTTGAGCCGACCAGGGCAAGAACCTCTCCGGCGTTTACTTCGAGGTTGATGTCCTGGAGAATCTCGCGTGCGGCATCGCCCGCGCCATCATAGGAGAAACAAACATTTTCAAAATGGATGCTCCGGGAAAAGGGCGCGAGCGGCTGGGCGTCCGGTTTCTCGCGCACCTCGTCCTCGGTGTCCATGAACTTGAAAATTTCCGAGGATGCGCCGAGAGCCTGTTGGAAATTGTTGTAGAACAAAGCGAATTTCCGAACCGGATCGTAAAGTTTGAAGACCGCGAAGGTAAATGCGGCGAAGGTTCCGGCGGTAAATTCGTGATGCGATATCTTGGTGCGGCCGAGGAGAAGCAGAAGGGCAACCCCGGCGGCGCCCAAAATATCCATGAGCGGCGAACTGAGCGCGGCGGCGGCCACCGCGCGCAGATTGGCTCGGAATAGACGCTGTGCGCCGGCCCGAAAGCGGGCCGTTTCCCACGACTCCATGCTGAAGGCTTTCACGATGCGATTGCCGGTGATGGTTTCGTGCAGAATGTTTTGGATATCGGCCAGTTTGTCCTGTTCGCCCCGCGTGGTGCGGCGCACCCGGCGGCCAATCTTTCCCGCCGAATAAATAATGAAAGGGACAAACAGCACCAGCACCCAAGCCAACTGCTTCCCCAGCACGACCACCAGCGCCGCCGTGAATAGAAAAGTAAAGAACTGCTGCAGGAATTCTCCGAGCACGCTCGACATAGCGAACTGCACTCGCTCCACGTCGTTGACGATGGTCGAGACCAAAGTGCCGGTGGCGTGCTTCTGGAAAAAGGCCGCCGACCTGCGGAGGATGGAGTCGTAAAGGCGATTGCGCAGGTCGGTGATCATGCCGAAGCCGGCATGGTTCACCAGATATGTCCCGGCATAGTCGCAAATTCCCTTCAATACCGTGGAGGCGACCAGCGCAAAGGCCACAATGGTTCCGACGTTGTGGAGATTCGACGGAACCAACTGCTGCAGAGTGATGGAGTACCGGGTGCGCGGAAGAAGTTGAATGGCGCCCGAACCGGAAGAAGGATTTAACAAGCGGTCCAGAATCGGACCGACCAGCAGGACGCGGAATGCATCGAGCAGTCCCACCGCCCCCATGAGCACAACCGATGCCAGGAACTGCCACCAGTAGGGGACGACGTAGCGCAGGAGGCGGGCTAGTTGCCGCATAGGGCGCGCCTCGGGGCGCGGGAGAAGTGGTACCGCTGCTGGCGGAGTCGGCATGCGACGCAACGGCTTATTCTACTGCAGTTTTGGCTGATCGTCGTTGCCCCGCGGGCGCCCGATCACGGTCTTAGGCCGCGGGCAGCGGGGAGCTGCGCTCCGCTAGCGCCGGCCACGAGGGCTATTTGGGAATGTCGCGATGTACCACCTTCACGCGGTACCCGGCCTTCTGCAGTCGCTTGGTCACTTCTTCAGAAATCATAACCGAGCGATGCCTGCCCCCGGTGCAGCCGAAGGCGATGGTCAGGTAACTCTTGCCCTCATGGATGTAGTGCGGCAGGAGGTAAACCAGCATTTCGGAAATTCGCTGAATGAACTCCTTCGTCTGAGGAAAAGAACGGATGTACTTGGCCACCTTCGAATTTCGGCCGGTGAAAGGCCGAAACTCGGGAACGAAATGCGGATTGGGCAGAAAACGCACGTCGAACATCAAATCGGCGTCTTCGGGGACTCCGTGCTTGAAACCGAAGCTGACGCATGCCACCAGGATGTTCTTGCCCGACTCCTGCTTCTGGAAGCGTTCGGTGACGTAGCGCCGCAGTTCGTGAACGTTGAACTTGGAGGTGTCGATGACCAGGTCGGCGAGGGCGCGAATCTTGCTCAGATGGCCGCGTTCGGCGGCGAGCGAGGATTTCACGGTGGCGCCGGTTCCGAGCGGGTGCGGGCGCCGGGTCTCGCTATAACGGCGTAGCAGCGCGGCGTCCGAGGCCTCGAGAAAGACCATGCGGGTCGGCAGCATGCGCCGGACCGACTTCATGATGGCGGGCAAGGCTTTCAATTGCGAGCCTTCGCGAACATCCACCACAATGGCGGTACGGTCGATCTCGGAGGACTGACCCACCAATTCGGCGAAACGCGGGATCAGGCCGACGGGCAGATTGTCGACGCAGTAGTAGCCCAGATCTTCAAAAGCATTGAGCACCGAGGCTTTTCCCGAGCCACTCATGCCGGTGATGATCACGAGTTCGCCCGGACCTCGACTCTTGTGCGGAATCGCCCGGCGGGCCGGAGGTATCAGCTTGGGATCGAGCTTAAGCGGCGCCATTGATGTCGATGGTAACAGGGGAGCAGGCCGGGTCGCTAGTTGCCTGGGGCCGCGCAGATTCTCGCGATCGGGTTTCGAGCCTCAGATCCGGAAGGGCGCGCTCAACAGGCGTGCCGGCAGCATGACGAGGGCCCAGACCAACTCCAAGACACCGTGTAGCGCAATTCCCACCAGGCGGAAGGGCAACAGGAACAGCCACACGAGCGGGTACAGAATCAAAGCCAGCAGGGCGAGCGGCCAGCAGAGTACGAACAGGATGCACCAGAGCAGGAAGGTGAACATGCGAAGGCCTCCGAGTCTTCCTGAGGATTGTACGATGCCGGCCAGAGAAAAGTTCAAATTTCCGGGGATTTGGGAGCGGGAATCTACGGCGTCGCCTGAACATCGCCGGCCGCCAAGTACTTGGTCAGGAAGGCTCGGCTGCGCAGACCTGCGTCGCGCCAGGCTTCGGGGGTAAAGCTGTGTCCCTCTCCCGGATAGACCTGCAGCTCATAGGGAATCCCTTTGCGCTCGAGCACCTGCTGTAGATGGTAAGCCTCTTCGACCGGTACCGTCGGGTCAGCGTCGCCATGCAGAATGAGGATGGGACAGAGGCGACGCATGAAAAACTTCATTTCCTTGGGCAGGCCGCCGAAAAATTCCACCACGGCACGGATGCGGGAATCGATGGCCGCCGCGGAGCAGGCGAGATAGGCGCCCAAGGAAAAGCCGAGCAGGCCTATGCGTTCGGGATCGACCGGCGATTGCCGGGCGACAAAACCGACCGCGTCCCAAAGGGTCTTCATCCAAAGAGGAAAATGGCGGAAAATGGTGGCTTTGTCGGCGGCTCCCGCGGTGGCCGTCCGGTCAAAGTAGTGCAGAACGTAGACCGCGAAACCCTGCTGCGCCAACAGGGTCGCGGGTTCCGCCATGGTGGCATACCCGCCGCCCGAGCCGTGCAGGCCGATGACCGCCGGAAAGCACTGTCCATCGGCGGCTGGCTGGAAGCAGTCGATGCGGATTGGCCGGCCGCCGCTTTCGAATGTGAGTTGGATTTGGGTGACGGGGTACATGCAGGTGGAAACCTTAGTGAAAAACCGTAACTGGCCGCCTGAGGCCCGGGCCAGAGGACCGGGACAAACCTCGGGAGTGCCAGCCGGCGGCCCTGAGGCCGACGGGATGATGGTCCTAGGGGGATGTCATTGCCGAAAGCTCCTCCGCTAGTTTTCGCAGCGACTCCTCGTAGGGGGCCCGGGCAATTCCACGTTCGGTGATGATGGCAGTCACATACTTTGCCGGAGTCACGTCGAATGCTGGATTCTCCACTTGTACGCCGTCCGGAACCATTTGCTTGCCGGCGATGTGGGTGACTTCGCTGGCGCCGCGCTGCTCGATCGGAATCTGGTCGCCGTCGGAGGTTGCCAGGTCGATGGTCGAAAACGGAGCCGCCACGTAGAACGGAATGGCATGTTCATGGGCCAGCACGGCAACCGTATAGGTTCCGATTTTATTGGCCACATCCCCGTTCCGGGCAATGCGGTCGGCACCCACCACGATGGCTCCGATTTTGCCCTGCTTCATGATCGCACCAGCCATATTGTCGGAGATGACGGTGGTCGGAATGCCGTCTTTCATCAACTCCCACGCCGTCAGGCGCGAGCCCTGCAAGAAGGGACGAGTCTCATCGGCATAGACGTGGATTTTCTTCCCCTGCTCGATGGCGGCGCGGATCACGCCGAGAGCGGTGCCATATCCGCAGGTGGCGAGCGCGCCGGCATTGCAGTGGGTCAGTACTCCGCCACTGGCGGGCATGAGCCCCGCACCGTGGCGGCCTATGGCCTGGTTAGCTCGGATGTCTTCGGCATGCATGCGCCGGGCTTCTTCGATGAGCGCCTGCTTGATCTCGGGCACAGGGCGGATCCGCAGGGATTCGAAGCGGTCGCGCATGCGGGCGATCGCCCAGAACAGATTCACCGCGGTCGGGCGGGTCTTGCCGAGGACATCCGAAATCTCGTCGACCTCGGCCTTCAGTTCGCCCACCGTCGAGGCCTTGGAATTTTTCACGCCGAGCGCGATACCCATCGCGGCTGCGACCCCAATCGCGGGGGCGCCGCGAACCACCATGTTACGGATCACGTCCGCCACTTGCTGATGCGTCTTACAGAGGATGTAGGTTTCCTCCGTAGGCAGCTTCGTCTGATCGATGAAGCGTACGCCGGAATCGGTCCACTCGAGAGTTTGGATCATAGCCTCAGTCGTCGATCCTTGGGTCGTTGATCCTCAGGTCGTCGATCCTCAGGTCGTTGGTCTTAGTCCCAGGCGATTGGCTGCGAGCCATGTCGGTCGGAGGCTCGGAGCTAACCCTTCCTCGCCAAATGCTGGGTGCGCACATCGGCGGCGGTAAAAATCGAAACAAACTGTGCCGGGGCCGCGGCGCTTTCTACGCCCGGACGCCCGCCGGCATCCGCGCGCTCCACCAGGCACATCACGCCGACCACCTCGAAGCCAAATTCGCGAGCCGCTTCGATCGCCTGGATGGTCGAAGCACCGGTGGTGCAAACGTCATCGACGATCACCACCCGCGCCGCTTTCTCGTGGAATCCTTCGATGCGTTGTCCGGTACCGTGTTGCTTTTCCGCCTTGCGCACCAGAAATCCGTCGATTTCGCTGGCCACCGCAACCGCTACCACGATGGGGTCAGCCCCCATGGTCAATCCACCGATGGCCCGCGGATTCCATCCCCGGGAGCTGATTTCTTCGAGAAATACCTGGCCGGTAAGCCGGGCACCCTGGGCATTGAGCGTCGTCGTCCGGCAGTCGATGTAATAGTCGCTCCTGGCGCCCGAGGAAAGCTTGAACTCGCCCAGTCGGAACGACTTCACCGCCAGCAAGTCTAGGAGTTCCTGACGCGCCGAGGACATGGAAGCCTAAGATAACACGGCCTGGTTCAACCCTCCTGATCGACGGCCACCCAAGGACTTGCCGGGCCGCATTCGAATCGCAACCGCGTGCTCGATAGCGGGGTTCTCGACCCGATCCGCTGTCGAGCCTGCGAGCCCGGTTTCCCCGTTCCTTCTCCCGGCGGCCGGTCCGGCGGGGCATTCTCGCAGGCAGGGTATATACTGGAGCGGTAGCTTAACCACGAAGACACATCGCCGGTACCACCCTGCGCCTTCGCGTTTGAGAAGACTGGCTTCTAGAAGGCGAATCCATTAGCCAATTCATAGGCGCGTCCCCCAGTAGTAGGGATCAAGACCCAGCCGCGCGATCGTTGAGTACAGAAGTCCAGGTCTCGTGAAGAGTCCGGGACTTGATTCTGTGCGGTCCCAGACTCAAGGAGGAAGCGATGTCGCAATGGAACGGTGACAAATCTAGGTTTCACCGGGAACGAAAACAAAATATACTGCGCCGGAAAAGGACCAAGGAATTGCTCGGCGTGGTCAAGGCGGCCGACCATCAGGCCGGCGTAAGCAAAAAAGCGGCAAGCGCTGCGGCTCCGAGCGAAATCCGGGCGCATGAATAAGCCAATGGTCAACCCTTCGGCTGTTTCGGTTCGCGGCAGGAAGCGGATATTGCTGCTGGCCAGCTATGCCACCAAGCGGGACCTGCGAGCCAAGATCTTGCGCAAGATGGGGATGGAGGTCGATTGCGCGGCCGACATCGCTGAGGCGCGTTTGCTATGGCAGGCCGACGCCTATAATCTATTGCTGGTCGACGTGCAAAACGATTCCCAGAACTTGCGGGCGTTTTGCGACGAAGTCCGGGGCGCGAAGCCGCCACAGACCGTGGCGTTTCTAGTGGGAAAGCCGGTGTATCTGGCCGGTTCTCCGTCACCCGACGACGCGGTTGCCGTCTCAGTGGAGGGAGAGAAGGGCCCTTGGGCGGAAATGGTTGTGGCCCTGTATGCCAATGCCTGCGGAGCCTTGCCGCGACGCTGGGGGTTTATTGAGGCGTCCTGGCGGATTGCCGCCACGCGATCCCTGAAAGACCCGCGCCGGCAAAAGACCGCCGTCGAGGCCGAGGCCCCGCGCTGGTCATGGGCGAACGCCATCCATCACCACTCCGAGGAGCTTGCGGGGTGATTTTGAGCTTTATGCCAGCTACAAAACGAGGAGAGTTATGAAGAAGCTTTTTGTCGGCAACATCCCCCACAGCACATCGGAAGCGGAACTGCGCGCGCTCTTTGAACCGCATGGCAAGGTCGACCAAGTCAGCGTGGTGACCGACCGTGACACCGGCCGGTCGCGAGGATTCGCGTTTGTCGAAATGACCGACTCGGCGGAGGCGGAGAAAGCCATTGCGGCGTTGAATGGCAAGGAACTCGGCGGGCGGGCGCTGAATATCAACGAAGCCCGGCCCAAGACGGAGCGGGGCGGCAGCGGACCGCGTAGCGGAGGCGGCGGACGCCCGGGTGGCGGACGTTCGGGCGGTGGTGGCGGCGGGCGGGATGACTACAGCGGCCACGCGCGCCAGCCTCGGGAACCGCGCTGGTAGAGGTCCCCGGCCAGCAGGTCTGCCCCTTGGTCCCAGCAATCGCGGTATGAGACAGAACTGTCCCTCGGAGGTGTTCTATGGCGGGTCGAAGTCGCTCAAGCTTTAACAAACGCCAGAAGGAGCGCTCGCGGCAGGAAAAACAGCGCGAAAAAGCGGAACGTAGAGTGCAGCGAAAAATAGAGAAACAGACGACCGGCCCGGAAGACGCGCTCGGCGCGCCGCAGGATTTCTCCGACCTGCCGGAGCCCCTGATCTTCTCTGACTCGAGCACCGAGGATTAATCGTCGGTCCTTTGCCGACTGATTCTTACCACTCCTGTTTCCTACGGATTAGCGGAGGACGAGTCGGTGAGAACGAAGGTTAATTTGGATTTGGCCGGCAAGAACACTTGCTTTCCTTCGATCGGTCGGCCGACCGCAACATTGGTACCCGGTATGTTCTGGGACTGGCGCGGGACCATGACTCCGATGGCGCCCTGCTCCGCTGCTTGGCGCGCGTTCGGAGCACCTGCCGAGGGGTCTCCTGAGATCCACAGCGGGTTGGTGGTCACGGCATAGTTCTTCCCCTCGGAGACAACCGAACTCAGCAACAGTTCGAGTCCGCCCATCTGCGAGCTCAACGCCGACTCCGCTTCGCGAACCACTCCCTGTACGCTGGCTCCCTTTTTTAGCACCGTCTTGTCACCCAGAGTGACGTCGCGATCGAGGACGGCGCTGAACCTGTCTCCGCTGCTCGAGGTCTCAGAAGAGAGCATCTGATCCAGCCGAACTTCAAGCTTCACGTGCTTCGGGGGGCCAGAGGCAAAGCCGAGGGGCGCGAGGCACAAAATCACCAGCCCGGGAAAGAAGCGTCCGGTTGACATCGAAACCTCCTGCCAACAATCTCGATCAGAATACACCCGGTGGTCGGCATGACTCAAAAAACCCGGCGACAAGTCGGTGTGGAAAACCTCACTGCAGGGGAACTTTGAAGTGGAATACAGACCCCTGGCCAAGTTGGCTGGTCACCCCCAGACTGCCACCGTGGGCTTCGACGATCGCCTTGGCGAT
>PKYX01000267.1:0-287 GCA_003132825.1 Acidobacteriaceae bacterium | reverse complement strand
GGCGGCATTCTCGAGCAACTGCCGCAGCACTTCGATGATTCTTGCCGGATCCAGGCGCACCGTGGGCAATGACTCCGGCACTCGAACCTCCACCGGATGGTGGCCCAGCACGGCTTTCGATTGCTCCATGGCGGAGTCGATCACGGACCGAACGGAAACCAGCTGGCGTTGCAGTTCGACGCCTTGGGCATCGAGTTGCGCCATTTCGGTAGCCTCCTCCACTAGTCGGTCCAACCGGTCGGCTTCCTCATTGATCACGGTGAGCAGGTCGCGGCGCTGCGCGGCAT
>PKYX01000371.1:4556-13893 GCA_003132825.1 Acidobacteriaceae bacterium | reverse complement strand
TCGCGCATTTCGCCGATCAGCACTACGTCCGGGTCTTCACGAAGTGCGGCTCGCAAGGCGTCGGAAAAGCTCTTGGTATCGGCGTGCAGCTCGCGCTGGTTAACCACGCAATTCTTGTTCATGTGCACGAATTCGATCGGATCCTCGATGGTCAGAATGTGCTCATGCCGCTCCGTGTTGATCTTGTCAATCATGGCTGCCAGGGTGGTGGACTTGCCGGATCCGGTCGGGCCTGTGACCAGCACCAGGCCGCGGGGTTTGTCGCACAGCTTGCTGACCACGGTGGGCAGCCCCAACTGATTGAACGACTTGATCTCGAAGGGAATGAGCCGTAGAACCACGGCGGTCGCGCCGCGCTGATTAAATACGTTGGCACGGAAACGGGCCAGGCCTTTTAGGCCGAAGGAGAAGTCCAGCTCGAAGGTCTCTTCGAAACGGTGCTTCTGCGCGTCGGTCATCACGCTATAGGCCAGCTGCTTGGTCTCCGACGGGGTCAACTGGGGCAGATCGAGCGGAACCAAATGCCCGTGAACCCGGATCTGAGGCGGCGTGTTGGTGGTGATGTGCAGGTCGCTACCTCCCATCTCCAACATTCGTTTGAGCAAATCGCTTAGTGTGAGCGCCATATCTTGGTTTCCTTCTTCCTTCCCGAACTTAGTGAATCGTCTCGCGAGCCACTTCTTCGAGCGTAGTCATGCCGGCCGCCACCTTAATGAGGCCGCTGCGACGCAGGGTAATCATGCCTCGCTCGATGGCCCGTTTCTTCATCTCGACCGCAGAGGCACCCACCAGAACCAGTTCTTTGATTTCGTCGTCTACTTCCATGACTTCGTACAAACCGGTGCGGCCTTTGTATCCGGTGTTGTTGCAGACGGCGCAACCCCGGCCTTTTCGGATCTTCACGCTCTTGGCTTCTTCCGGGCTATAGCCTTCTTCGATCAGCGCCTGCACCGGCATCTCGATCACCTCGGCGCACTCCTGGCAAATGCGGCGCACCAGACGCTGGGCGCAAATCAGGTGCACGGAGGTCGCGACCAGGAATGGCTCGATGCCCATGTTCATCAGCCGGGTAATGGTCTCCGGGGCGCCGTTGGTATGCAGAGTGGAAAGTACCAAGTGACCAGTGAGAGCGGCTTTGATGGCGATTTCCGCAGTTTCAAAATCGCGGATTTCGCCGACCAGGATGATATTGGGGTCCTGCCGCAAGAAGGCGCGCAGCGCGGTGGCGAAGTTGAGACCGATCTGCTCCTTCATCTGCACCTGGTTTACACCCTGCAACTGGAACTCGACCGGGTCTTCGGCAGTCATGATGTTGGTGTCGGCCGTGTTGAGGCGCGAAATGGCGGAATAGAGAGTATTGGTCTTGCCCGATCCCGTAGGACCGGTGACCAGAACCATACCGTAGGGCTTCAGAATCGCCTTCTCGAACTTGACCAGAGACTCGGGCTCGAACCCCAGCTTGGTCATATCCAAGCGGAGGTTTTCCTTATCCAGCAGGCGCATCACAATTTTCTCGCCCCACAAGGTCGGCAGCGTGCTGACGCGGAAGTCGAGCTGCTTTTTGCGGCCCCCGAGGTTCATCTTCAGCATGATGCGGCCGTCTTGCGGCAGTCGCTTTTCGCTGATGTCGAGCTTGGCCATGATCTTCATGCGCGAGGTGATGGCGTCCTTGAGCTTGAGCGGAGGCGACATGATGCTCTGCAGCACGCCGTCAATGCGGAAGCGGACACGGAATTCCTTTTCGTAAGGCTCGATGTGAATGTCGCTCGCTCCCCGCTTCACGGCGTCGGTGAGGATCAGGTTGACCAACTTGACGATGGGCGCTTCGTCAGCCGCTTTTTCCAGGTCAGCAAGGCCCATCTCCTCCTGGTCCGCCTGCAGTTCGACGTCGGTTTCGCCAACGTCGGTCATCGACTGCATGACCTGTTCGAGATCTTCCTGGTGGGTCGTGCCGTAGGCCTTCTCGATGCCCTCCAAAATCGAGCTTTCGGAGGCCACCACCGGTTCGATATTGAAACCGGTCATGAACTTGATGTCGTCCATGGCGAACACGTTGGTGGGATCGACCATGGCGATGGTCAGCGACGCGCCAACGCGGCTCAGAGGCAAAATCTGGTAACGCTTGGCGGTTTCAAACGGGATGAGCTTTACGACCGAAGCATCGATTTCAAAGTAGGAAAGGTTGATGGCGGGGACGCCGTACTGCCGCGAGAGGAAATTGGTGACGTCCTCATCGGTCATGAAGCCGAGCTTCACCAGGGCAGAGCCCAAGCGACAGTTGGTCTCCTTCTGAACTTTCGTCGCCTGCTCTAACTGCTCCGGGGTGACAACCTTCTCTTTCACCAGAAGGTCACCCAGCCGTTGAGACATACTCCGATCTCCTATCTAATCAATAGCGGCAGAAAAATGGCGTTGGCTTAGCCATTTCGCACGAAATCGCGGCTGTTTTTCTGGGAAAGCGGGCCGCGCATCTCGCGTTGACACAAATTGTCACAGCAGACGCGTAATGGCACCAGTAACTTTAGTACCTTGTACTGGACGAAGTAACCCGGTCACACGCCGGTGAGAACATGCGAGCCGCGTCAGACGTGTGTTTCACGAAACGGGTGCCTAGCGAGAGCCCCGGGCGGCCATGGCCTTCAGTAAGCAGGGTCCAAGGCGGGAGGCCTACGATTTGAAGCTATCCGGCGAAACGAGATGGCCCGCGGCCAGCCGAGTTCGGGGACTGGCCTTCGCTTACACTGGGTCACGAGCTTGAAACTCTCTTCCCAGCAACAGCAGCTGCGGCTTTACTACCGCGTCCTTTTGCGCGCCTGGGGCCGGCAGCATTGGTGGCCGGCGCGCACGCGCTTCGAAGTCATTGTCGGCGCCTATCTGACCCAGAACACCGCTTGGACGAATGTAGAGCGCGCTTTGCGGCGTTTGCGGGCCGCAGGCGCGCTCAGCGTGAACGGAATCCGGACCACTCCCCTGCCCCAACTCGAAGCGCTGATCCGATCGGCCGGGTACTTTCGGCAAAAAGCGCGCCGCCTGAAACTTTTTGTCGCCTTTCTCGACGATCGCTACGGCGCATCGCTCAGTCGCATGTTCGCTTCGCCGACCGGGAAGCTGCGGGAAGAGTTGCTGGCGCTCGAGGGGATTGGCCCGGAGACCGCGGATTCCATTTTGCTCTACGCCGGACAGATGCCGGTGTTTGTGGTCGATGCCTACACCCGCAGGGTGCTCGACCGCCACGCCATTCTGCCGGCAAACGCGTCCTATGAGGACATTCGTAGCCTGGTGGAACATGCATTGGCCAGGACCGCTTGGGAGGAGCCGGGACGGAAAGATGGTGGGTCGATGCGGGCCGCAACCACCTGGGATCCTGCCGCTGCCCCGGGGAAGCGGCGAAGGCTGCCGGGCGCTCCCCATCCCCGGTCCCCGATGAGTGTGGCCGGGCGCCCTCCACTGGCACAGGTGTACAACGAGATGCATGCCTTGATCGTCGGTGTCGGCAAGCACTACTGCCTGAAATCCGGGCCGCAATGTGAGTCCTGCCCTTTGCGCCAATTCCTGCCGGAAATGCAATAGTCCGATCGGACACGGCTGAACCCGACGCCACGCCCGCGACGGCTGGCTCTGGCATTCGGTCCTTCCCAGTTTTCGATCGTGCGGTTTGCTTTCCCCCAGGCTGCCTCTGCACCCCGTTCACTTGCACCATGGCCGGTGCAGCCGCAACCGCTTATAATGAATCGGTTCAGCCCGGCCTGATAGCTCTCATCGATGGCTGCTGGCTGGACCGCCATCCCCATGTCCCGGTCGCAGCCAAATCGTTCCGCAGAAGAGCCCTCACGACGCAAGCGGGTCATCTATGTGACCGGGGTGGGGGTATTGCTGCTGCTGGCAGCCATCGTTTCCCAGGTTTCCTTCGATCTGAATTTTCTCCGGCCGGACAGCAATCAGCAGATTGTGGTCTTCGCTTCGCTCGAACTGCTGATCTTTCTGCTGTTCGTGGCGCTCACTTTCGTGCTGGTGCGGAATCTGCTCAAGCTGTTTGCCGAACGCCGGCTGGGAGTGCTGGGATCGAAGTTTCGCACTCGGCTGGTGGTGGTCAGCCTGCTGCTTTCCTTCCTTCCGGTGATCGTAATGTTTTGGTTCGCCTATGGACTGATGAACCATTCACTCGATAAGTGGTTTTCGAGTCCAGTCGAGGAGGTACGGAGGGATACGGCAACCATGGCTGCGCTGATCTCCAACTATGCGGCGCAGAACGCGCATGCTGAGGCGGTTTCGCTGGCGGCCGCTCCTGAAACCGAGTATGCCTTTTCCGGACATAGCTTTTCCTCGGTGGGAAATGCCTTTCGCCGCCATGCCCCGACGTTGCAGGGCGGCTTCGCGGTGGCGATTTTGGATGGCGAGGCCGAGGCTAGTTTCGGCGCACCCGCGCCCTGGCCGCTGCTCCAAAAAGCGCTTCCACGGGAGCCCTCGTCGGACCGCAGTCCGCCACACTTTACCTGGGAACCGACCCAGACGGAGTACATTCTGGGCAGCGCGCCGGTCTCCGAGCATGGATTGATCCTCGTGGGCATGCCGCTGCCCAAGCAATTTTCCGAAACCCGGAAACAGATTGAAGCCAGCCAGCAGCAGTATTTTGAGTTGGCCGCGCAGCGCAAACTGGTGCGCCGCACTTACATGAGCCTGCTGCTGTTGCTCACCGTGCTGGTGTTGTTTGCCACCACCTGGCTGGCGCTGTTCCTTTCGAAGCTGGTGACGCGGCCGGTGGCGGCTTTGGCGGAAGCAACGCAGGAAATTTCGCGCGGGCGCCTGGACTATCGCGTGGAAGTGTCCGCTGCCGATGAAATTGGGGATCTGGTGCGGTCGTTCAATCGCATGGCGGAGGAATTGGAATCCAGCCGCCGCCAGATTGAAGCTTCCAGCCGCGAGCTCAGTGCGGCCAACGTCACCCTGGAGCAACGTCGCCGACACATCGAGACCATTCTCGAAAGCATTCCGACGGGTGTCCTTTCGCTCGATGCCGACCGCCAGGTCACGCATGTGAACTACGCGCTCCTGCGCTTGTTCCGCCCCAAGGGTGGTGAAACCGGCGGACCGGGCCTGCTAATCGGCGCATCGCTCGCGGACATCTTCCCGCCGGAAGTGCTGGAGGATCTGGAACCGCTACTGCGGCGAGCCGACCGCATGGGGACCACGACCACGCAAATGGAGGCGGATCTGGCCTCGGACAAGTTGAACGTGGCGGTCACGGTGGCCACACTGCAGCATCAGGACCAACGGCTGGGGTATGTGCTTGTGTTTGAGGACTTGTCAGACCTGTTGCAGGCCCAGAAGCAAGCAGCGTGGCGCGAGGTAGCGCGGCGCGTGGCGCATGAAATCAAGAATCCCTTGACTCCCATCGCCTTGTCGGCTGAGCGCATTCAGCGCCATTTGGACCGGGGCCCTCTGGACGCAACTTCGCTCGAGGTCCTCCACGGCTGTGCGGAAACCATTGCGGCCGCGGTGGAGACGGTGCGGGCGCTGGTCGATGAATTTGCCACCCTGGCGCGTTTTCCCACGGCTCGGCCCCGCCCGGCCGACCTCAATTCGATCGTGGAGAATACCCTGGCCATGTTTGATGGCCGGCTGGACAACATTCGGGTGCAGACGCGGCTGGCTCCGGATCTACCTCATGTGCTGGCCGATCCGGAAGCGATCAAGCGGGCGCTGGCCAACTTGGTGGATAATGCGGCCGAGGCGCTCCAGGATTCGGTGCTGCGCGAGATCGCCATCTCCACTTCTCTGGTCACCAGCCGCGACGCTGTCGAGCTCAGCGTTGCGGACACCGGCCACGGCGTCACCCAGGAACTGAAGGAGCGGCTCTTTCTGCCTTACTTTTCTACCAAGAAACGGGGCACGGGACTGGGACTGGCCATTGTGAGCCGCATTGTGGAAGATCATCACGGCTCCATTCGCGTGGAGCAGAACAAGCCGGTCGGCACCCGGTTTGTGGTCGAACTGCCGCTTGCCGTCGAAGCCGTCGGGGCGGCTCCCGCCAGACAGCATGCATAACATTCTCATCGTAGATGACCAGTCGAACATCCGGCAGTCGCTGAAGGGCGTGCTGGAGGATGAAGGTTACAAGACCACAGCCGCCGACAGCGGCGAGTCTTGCCTGGAAGCGCTGCGCCGGCGCGCCTTTGACGTGGTACTGCTCGATGTTTGGCTGCCGGGGATGGACGGCCTGGAGACTCTGCAGCAGATTCGCGAGATCGAGGGCAGCCCGGAGGTCATCATGATCTCCGGCCATGGAACGATTGAGACCGCGGTGCGCGCGACCAAACTCGGAGCGTACGACTTTCTGGAAAAGCCGCTGTCGATCGACAAAACACTGATCCTCATCAAGCACGCGATCGATGCGAAGCGCTTGCGGGAGGAAAACCGCGATCTAAAGCGGCAGTTGTCACCGAGGAGCGTGATTGAGGGCGAGAGCGTACCCATGAAAGCGCTGCGCCAGCAGATTCAAGTCATGGCTCCGACCAACGCCCGCGTGCTGATTTACGGCGAGTCGGGGACGGGGAAAGAGCTGGTGGCGCGCGCGATCCATGGCCAGAGTCTGCGCAAGGACGAAATGTTCGTCGAGCTGAATTGCGCCGCGATTCCTGAAGACCTGATCGAGAGTGAGTTGTTTGGCCATCGCAAGGGGTCGTTTCCTTCCGCCGCCGCCGATAAAGAGGGGAAATTCCAGAAGGCTCACAGTGGCACCTTGTTTTTGGATGAAGTAGGCGACATGAGCCTGAAGACGCAGGCCAAGGTCTTGCGCACTCTGGACGAGCAAAGATTTGCACCCGTGGGCAGCGATGAACTCATCACCGTGGATGCGCGGGTCATCGCTTCGACCAACAAAGACTTGGAGGAAGAGATTTCGCGGGGCAATTTTCGCGAGGATTTGTTTTACCGGCTCAACGTGATCCCTTTTTACGTTCCGCCCCTGCGCGAGCGGAAAGAGGACGTTCCGCTGCTGGCTCGGCATTTTCTGCGGGAGTTTTCCGCGGCCTACGGGCGCCGCGCCTGGGAGCTGACGGACGACGCCATCGAGACCCTGATGCGCTACTCGTGGCCGGGGAACGTGCGCGAACTCCGCAACGTCATCGAGCGGATTGTCATTATGAATCCGGCGACCAGCAAGTTTGACCGCAAGCACCTGCCCGCTTTGGTACATCGTGACGGCAGCCGGCGGAGTACGGGCACAGAGTTTTCCACCCTTCACCAGGCCCGGGACGCGTACGAGCGCGACTACATACTGAAGAAGCTCGACGAGAATCACGGCAATGTGAGCCGCGCCGCTGAAGTGCTGGGGCTCGAACGCAGCCACCTGTATCGCAAGATGAAGACGCTCGGGATCGCCACCAAGGAGTGAGCGCCCTGGCCCGAGAAGATGTGGCCGCAGTTTGATTTCGGTCGTGCTCTTCGAGTCAATATCCCGTCTGCTGGTCCACGATTGCCAACAATGACTGATGATTGAGGTAGCGGCGCAGGTTCTCTGCCACCACCGCGTATTGGCGTTCCCATTGCTTCTCGGTCAGGCCGGCGGTGTGGGGCGTGATCAGCACGTTTTCGAAGTTCCACAGGGGAGAGCTGGGAGGCAGGGGCTCTTCGACAAACACATCCAAAGCCGCGCCGCCGATTTTGTGGTCGCGGAGAGCCTGGATCAGGGCGGCCTCATCGACCAACTGGCCGCGGCCGACATTGATCAGGCAAGCGTCGGGCTTCATCTGGGCGAGACCGGCGGCATCGATGAGGTTGTGCGTGGCCGAAGTGACCGGAGCTGCGAGCACGACGTAGTCCGATTGCGCCAGCAACGTGTCGAGTTGCGAGGATGCGAAAACCTGCTCCACCCCTTCGGGGGTTGCCTTCTCTGGGTGCTCACGAACGGCGATGACGCGCATGCCGAGTCCCGAGGCATGGCGCGCAGCGCTGCCTCCGATCGTGCCGAGACCAACCAAGCCCAGGGTGGCTCCGGCGACTTCTCGGGGATGGGGGTAGGAGTTCCACAACTCCTCCTGGCCCCAGGCTTGCCTGTGCTGAAAGCGAGACGCTTGCGGCAGTTTCTTGGCCAAGGCAAGAATCATCGCGATGACATGCTCAGCGACGACCGGACCGTGGACATCGCGGCCGTTGGTGATGATGATGTCGCGATCGACCAACTCCGGGAAAAGCAATTGGTGAACCGCGGCGGCCGGGGAGTGAATCCAGCGCAGCTTCCGGGCGAGCACGATCTGCTCAGGACGCAGGGACCAGGTGATGACCACCTCGGCGTCGCGGATTTCCTTTTCTACGCCCTCATAGCTGGCAAGGCGCACCACTTCGAGCGGCGCAAACTCTTTCCGCAGGCGCTCGGCGAACCACAGCGGCACATTCCAGAAATCGAAGCGATGATGAAAGACGATCAGGAGCTTCATGCGAAAAAGCCTTCAACCCCGGGAGGCAGCACGGATACATGGGGAAACACAGTCGGCTGAATCGAACGCGTTGATTACTTGCCGGCGATCGACGTTCTCAGATCATGGCCGGTCATTTCCTTCGGCTCATCGATGCCGAGCATGCCCAACACTGTGGGCGAGATGTCGCGCAGCGATCCGCCCGGCTTGAGCGTGAATTGTTGGCTGTCGGCCGCGACCACGATCAAGGGAACCGGATTCGTGGTGTGGGCGGTGTGTGGACCGCCCGTAGCCGGATCGATCATCATCTCGGCATTGCCGTGATCGGCGGTAATCAGCAGGGCGCCCGCTCTGGCACGCACCGCGAGCTCAATGCGACCGAGGCACGCGTCCACTGTCTCCACCGCTTTGATGGTGGGCTCGAGCTTGCCGGAATGGCCGACCATGTCGGCATTGGCGAAATTAACGATGATCACATCGAAAGTTCCGTCCTCGACGGCTTTCACCACCACATCCGCGATGCCGGCGGCACTCATCTCCGGCTTCAGGTCGTAGGTGGCGACCTTGGGCGACTGCACCAGGAGGCGATCTTCCCCGGGAAAGGGCTGCTCCACCCCGCCGTTGAAAAAATATGTGACGTGGGCGTACTTTTCGGTCTCGGCGACGCGCAGGTTGCGCAAATTCATTTGGCCCATCACGTTGGCGAGAATGTTGTTCATCGACTCAGGCGAGACGACCACCGGCAGCGTGAATTTCTTGTCATACTGGGTCATGCAGACATATTTCAGATTCTTGGGGACGCGGTCGCGGGGGATCGTCGAGTCGAGATCATCGGCTCCCTGCAGGTCCCGGCCCGCTTGCTCGGTGAGCCCGCTGGTGCGGGCGAGAGCACGAGTAATTTGGCGTACGCGGTCGGCGCGGAA
>PKYX01000371.1:0-4512 GCA_003132825.1 Acidobacteriaceae bacterium | reverse complement strand
TCCATCGCGTAGTAGCGGCCGTTGACGCTGGCGATCTTGCCGGTGTTGTATTCCCGCATTTTCTGTTGGAGCTGTTCCAGATATTCGGCGCCATTGGTGGGAAGGGTATCGCGACCATCCGTGAAAGCGTGCACGAAGACCCGATCCACATTGTTCTGCTTGGCCATCTTCAGCAGGGCATAGAGATGCGTTTGATAGGAGTGAACCCCTCCGTCCGAGCACAGGCCGAACAGATGCAATCGACGACCGGCGGTCTGCGCGTTCTTGATGGCGGCGAGCAGGACGGGGTGAGAGAAGAATTCGCCATTCTGGATCATCAGCTCAATGCGGGTGCTGTCCATGTGAACGATACGGCCAGCTCCGATATTGAGATGGCCGACCTCGCTGTTGCCCATCTGACCGTCGGGCAAGCCGACAAATTTGCCGCTGGTCTGCACGAGCGTGTTGGGATACTCGCGCAGCAGGCGATCGTAGGTGGGTTTGCGGGCGAGCGCGATGGCGTTGGCTTTGGTTTCGGGGCGGTAGCCCCAGCCGTCGAGGACGATGAGCACAAGTGGCTTGGGTCGGGTCATTTCTCGAAGAGCTCCGTCACTGATTTTGAACGTTCCATGTTGAGAGTAGTCCGCAACGCCAGAAAAGATCGGCGTTCACGAAAGGCGATTCGCGAGCTACCCCTTAAAGTTCAGGGCCTTCAGGCCCAGGAATTTCGCCCCCTCGCCCAATTCCTCTTCAATCCGCAATAACTGGTTGTACTTGCAGATGCGGTCGGTGCGCGAAGCCGAACCTGTCTTGATCTGACCGACGCCGGTAGCGACCGCCAGGTCCGCGATAAAGGTGTCTTCGGTTTCGCCGGAACGGTGGGAAATAATGGAGGTGTAACCGTTACGGCGGGCGAGGGCTATGGCGTCGAGGGTCTCGCTCACGGTGCCGATCTGATTCACCTTGATCAGGATGGAATTGGCTACGCCGCGGTCAACCCCTTCCTGCAGGCGCTTGACGTTGGTGACAAAGATATCGTCTCCCACCAGCTGGATTTTACCGCCGAGCTGTTCCGTCAGACTGCGCCAGCCATCCCAATCGTCTTCGGCGAGGCCGTCTTCGATCGAAACAATGGGGTAATCGCGCGCCCACTTCGCCAGGTAGATCACCATGTCCTCGGGACTTTTGGCGGATTTGTCGGACTTCTTAAAGACGTACTTGCCGTCTTGATAGAACTCGCTGGCGGCAGGATCGAGCGCGATGGCCACTTCGTAGCCTGGCTTGTAGCCAGCCTGGGTGATGGCTTCGAGAACGAGTTCGATGGCTTCGACGTTCGACTTCAGCGACGGCGCGAACCCTCCTTCATCCCCGACCGAAGTACTGTAGCCACGTTTCTTGAGTACGCCTTTCAGCGTGTGGAAAACCTCGACGCCCCAGCGCAAGGCCTCGGCGAAGGACTCCGCCCCGACCGGCATGACCATGAATTCCTGAAAATCCACATTATTGTCGGCGTGCGCGCCGCCGTTGAGGATGTTCATCATAGGCGTGGGCAGCGTGTTGGCTGCGCTGCCCCCGAGATAACGATAGAGCGGCAATCCGTAGAAGGTGGCGGCGGCTCGGGCGGCGGCCATCGAAACCGCGAGAATGGCGTTGGCGCCAAGGCGGCCTTTGTTTTCAGTGCCATCCAGTTCGATCATTTTCTGGTCGAGACCACGCTGATCGGCGGCGTCCCAGTTGGTGAGAGCGTGGGCAATTTCGCCGTTGACGTGCGCGACTGCTTTGAGCACACCTTTACCCAGATAGCGCTGTTTGTCACCATCGCGCAACTCCACGGCTTCGTGTTCACCGGTCGAGGCGCCGCTCGGGACGATGGCACGACCGCGGGATCCGTCCTGCAGCGTGACCTCTGCTTCGACAGTGGGGTTGCCACGGGAATCGATCACCTCGCGGCCTTGAACCTCAGCAATATTGCTCATGAAAGTCCTCTTTGTCTTATTTTCTGGAACGACGCGCCCTAGGGTCGAACCCTCCGGTTCGATAGCCGACCCCGGTATAGGTCTTGCCCATCACTTGTTGGTGAAACAAGTGATTATAAATCAAGCTCTTGTCCGCATTGGCTCGAAGAACCGTTCTGGCTATTGTTCGGCACTGGGCGCTCGCCTACATTCGGCTTGGCATGCAGGATCGTACCGAAACTCTTTCGATTGGCTCGCGCGCACCGGAATTTTCTTTGCGGGCAGCCAATTCGGAGGGGCAATTCTCTCTCTCTGGTCTATTGGCAAGGGGACCACTCATTGTGGAGTTTCTCCGCGGAACCTGGTGACCGAACTGCGTGAAACGCATGGTTCAGTTTGAGCCAATGAAAACTAAGCTTGAGCAAGCGGGGCTGCACGTCGCATATCTCGCGGCCCAGAGACGCGACGGCATGTGGAAGCCGGCGAAGTTTCTGGCCAAGCACCCGGTGTCCTTCCCTTTTCTGCTCGATGAGGACCGGTCCGTGACCAAAGCGTACGGGCTTTACCATCACCTGAGCCATGATGCGATTCAGATTGCGCACCCGGCGACCCTCGGCATTTCCCCCGACGGCACGGTGCGGTACATCTATCGGGGTGACAACCAGTTGGATCGGGCGCCTCTCGATCTGGTGATTGATGCCGCTAGGAGATGGCGGGCTTGACTGAGAAGGTTTTCAGGGAGCGACGGGAACCGCAATGGCCAGCTCAAGAGCATGGGGCGCGATGGCATCGACGATGACGGCGGCTAGGTCTCAATGTATCTTGTGGGCCAACACCTGCAGCCGAACCATGCCGACATGCACTTGGCCTTCGGCATCCGGTGGATTGGCGCCGACATAAGATTCGGTCACGACCTGGAGAAATTGGTCGCGAAGATCGGCGGGAACCCGCGTGGTGTAGGGCAGCCACGCGGTGCGCAGCCAGCCCGTAAAAGAGGCGAGGTCAGGATGGACCATGTCCTTCTCGATTAGGTCAACGGAATCAGGCTTCAGACCTGCGGTTTCGAGCCACGCCAGATAGTCGCCGGGATGATGGAAACCGTAGGGAATCTCAGCCGGCGGCGCGCTCTTCCACCGGGCATCCCGCAGGCAACCGTCGAGGGCGCGGATGACATCGGTACCATTTCCCTTTCCGCCCATCTGTAGAACGCAGCGGCCGCCGGGGCGGAGGCTGCGGGCAATTCCCGCGAGCACCGGCCGGTGGTCGAGCACCCAATGCAGCACCGCATTCGAAAACACCGCATCGAACTCGGAATGGAAGGGCAACGCACTGGCGTCCGCCTGGAGAAACGATAGGTTGGGAAAACGGGCAGGCGGAAAATGTTGCTGCGCAAATTGGATCATCGCAGGCGAACGATCCACCCCCACAACGGCTCCCTCGGGAGCCAGGGCCGCGAGCTCGGCGGTGTTGCGGCCGTCCCCGCAGCCAATATCGAGCACGCGTTCGTGGGGCTTCGGAGCGAGTAAGGTGAACAGCTCTCTGGCCCAACGCTCCTGTCCCGTGGAGTGACGGGCATAGTCGGCGGGATTCCATTCATGGGCGGTCGTTTGCATACTGCGCGCCTCGGGGATGACTCCGTCTTCCAAACGCCAGGGATGGCGGCAATTCAACGATCGCGGTTACGCCAAAGAGAGCAAATCTTCCTCGCTCAAAAGAGGCAATTCGATCCAGCCTTCGACGGGAAGCGCATCCACCGGCAAACGATTCTGCCACAGGCTGAACCGGAGGCGAACCCGGGTGACGATCGGCGTGGAAATCTTTCCCGCGGCCGGAACCGAGGAAGGCGGATTGGCCAGCAACCAGGCGAGGGGAAGCTTGAATTCGAAGTTGCGGAACAGGACCACTTTCACTTCATTCGAAGGTTCGGCGGAGGAGGCGAGCGCTATGGCGTCATCCGCCACGCTCACCTCCCAGGACCGAATCTTCGCGGCTCCGACACTCACGTCGAGACGCAGAGCACGCCTGGGGCGCGCATCGGCGGCCCAGGATTCCGCGTTCACCACCAAGTCGAACTCCGGCTCAGGACCCTTGCCGGCAAAGTCGAGACGACCGTAGAGATTGTCGGCGTCGATCCCTGCATAGACCGAGTCGAGCAGAAAGGTCTTGCCGTGCATTGAGCCGGACCGTCCGTCGGAGGTGTAGACGGCGGCGCCCATCCATTCGAAATAGCGAACCATATCGCCGCTCACACGGGGGTGGATGTAGGCGGTCTGAGGCGTGAAGAAAGGCCTGGATATACCTCCGAGGATGGGCTGCGCCAAGTAGTCGGGAGGGCTGGCGCCGAGCGCCTGATATACGTTCGACAAGTGCTTGCGGTAAAGTTGGTCGAATTCCCGGTCGTTGGCGGAGTGATGCTCCGGGCCGTACCACCAGTTCCAGTCGCTGCCCTCGGCGATCAGGATTTCTTCCAAGGCCAACTTGCGCTGTTGCTCATCGGCCCGCGCCGAGTTCTGTGCGTAGAAATCGCGGGCGCGATGGAGGTAGTCCCAGGAGCGGTTGTCCTCGGGAGCGCCGATCC
>PKYX01000455.1 GCA_003132825.1 Acidobacteriaceae bacterium | reverse complement strand
GGTCGCCGACGGTGTCGCCGATGACGGTGGCATCGTGCAGCGGCGTACCCTTCTGCTTCAGCTCGACTTCCACGATCTTTTTGGCGTTATCCCAGGCGGCGCCGGCATTGGCCATGAAGATCGCCTGGTAGAGGCCGAAGATCGCAATCGAAATCAAATAACCGATAAAGAAGAACGGCTCCACGAAGGCAAACGCCAGGGTAGCAAAGAACACGGCCAGGAAGATGTTCAGCATTCCCTTTTGCGCGTAGCGGGTGCAAATCTCTACGACTTTCTTGCTATCCGCAACCGAAGCTCTTTCGACGCCCTCGAGCTTGATATTGGCCTTGATGAACTCGACCGCCCGGTACGCTCCCGTGGTCACCGCCTGCGTAGATGCGCCGGTGAACCAGTAAATCATGGCGCCGCCTGTGATCAGGCCGAGCACGAAGGGAGCATGCAGCAGAGACAGCTTGCCGACATTCTCCGTGAGCCCGTTGGTCAATGCCATGATGATCGAAAAAATCATAGTTGTGGCGCCGACCACGGCAGTTCCGATCAGCACGGGTTTGGCTGTCGCCTTGAACGTATTCCCCGCGCCGTCGTTGGCTTCGAGCAGATACTTGGCGCGCTCGAAGTTCACGCTGATGTTGAAGTCTCTCTTTAGCTCGCCCTCGATTCCCGGGACCTGCTCGATCAACGACAACTCGTACACCGACTGCGCGTTGTCGGTCACCGGACCGTAGGAGTCCACCGCGATGGTCACCGGGCCCATGCCGAGGAATCCAAAAGCCACCAGTCCGAAGGCGAACACCGGCGCCGCCAGCATCACCGACCCTAATCCGTTCCCAGCATCATTGACGATCGTACTGACGTAGTAGCCGATCGACATGAGAAAGACCATCGCCAGCCCCAGATAGTAGGCGGAAAAATTTCCCGCCACAAAGCCCGACAGAATGCCGAGCGAAGCTCCGCCTTCATCCGCTGAGGTCACGACTTCCCGCACATGGCGCGATTCCGTCGAGGAGAATACTTTCACCAGTTCCGGGATGACTGCTCCCGCCAGCGTGCCGCAGGAGACAATGGTAGCCAATTTCCACCATTGGGTCGGGTCGCCTCCCAGTTCGGGGATGATGATCGAAGACACAATGTAGGTCAGCAAAATGGAAACCATCGAAGTAATCCAGACCAACGAGGTCAGGGGGGCTTCGAAATTCATTTCGGCGGCATGGCCGAAGCGGGCTCGGGCAATGGCTGCGTTCAGGAAGTAAGCCAGTGCGCTCGCGACCAGCATCACGATGCGGATCACGAAAATCCAAACCAGCAACTGCACCTGCACCAGCGGATTCTTCACTCCCAGCAGAATAAAGGTGATGAGCGCGACTCCAGTGACGCCGTAGGTCTCAAACCCGTCGGCCGACGGACCGACGGAGTCGCCGGCATTGTCCCCGGTGCAGTCGGCAATCACTCCGGGATTGCGCGCGTCGTCCTCCTTGATTTTGAAGACGATCTTCATCAAATCCGACCCGATGTCAGCGATCTTGGTGAAGATCCCGCCCGCAATCCGCAGCGCGGCTGCGCCGAGCGATTCGCCGATGGCGAAGCCAATGAAGCACGGCCCTGCATAATCTCCCGGAATAAACAGCAAAATGATCAGCATCATCAACAACTCGACGCTGATCAGCATCATGCCGATGCTCATGCCGGCTTCGAGCGGAATCTTATAAATCGGGTAGGGTTTCCCACCCAGGCTGGCGAAGGCAGTCCGCGAGTTGGCAAAAGTATTGACCCGTATGCCGAACCAGGCCACGCCGTAGCTGCCCGCAATCCCGATCACGCTGAACAGCAGAATGATCGCCACCCGTATGGCCTCGTACTTCAGCAGCACGCCGAAGTAGAGCAAGATGATCAGCGCGATGAAGATCCACAACAGGAACAGGAACTTCCCCTGGGTGATGAGGTAAGTTTTGCAGGTTTCGTAAATCAGTTCCGAGATTTCGCGCATGGCGCGATGCACTGGCAGATTCTTCAGGCGCATGTAAATGGTCATGCCGAAGCCCAGGCCGAAAATACAAAAGACGATGCCAAAGGTGAGCAGACGGTGGCCGTCCACGCCCAGGAATGTCACCTGCGAGAGGTCAGGCAGCTTTAAACTGGCTTCGCCGCCCGTATCCTGGGGCCCCTGAGCGAGAGCCGTGGTGGCACCCAAGGTCAGGACCGCGATTGCAGCCATCAGAGTCTTGCCGAAACGGCATCCCCGCAAAGCAATTCCTGCGAGCCAGGTACACATGAGAACCCTCCAGTTTTCGAACGACTGCGTGTCTTGCTGCCCCTTCCGGCAGGCAGCGCCAGCCCGACGCCAAAAACAGAGCGCCGGGGAGCGTATGGCCGGTGTTTCCGAACACGCTTCCACCACAAGACTTGAACAGGAGTGAGCTTGGCCGCGTCGGTTGTTTCGATTGATTCGAGCCAGAGGTCGGCGGCAAGAAAAACATTGCCGTGACCGAACCAACACAAAACGTGTGTTTATAACATGGGAGGCGAAGCAGGTCAAACCTCGGTTGGTGGTGGAGGCGGTCACTTGACCCACTTTGGATGATTCATTCCCACCGGGCGGTGACCAGAATCACGGTTTTCTTCCTCTTCCCGAGCTTAGACCCGGGGGGTGCACCTACGGCGTCACTCCCAATTGCCAGAACAAGAAGGAGTAAACATCCACGCCCTCTTCAATCTGCTTGGCCAGGGGCTTGCCGGCTCCATGCCCGGCCTTGGATTCAATGCGCAGCAGGATCGGCCGGTCGCGGCTTTGCCCGTTGCCCGCCTGGGCCTGCATTATCGCGGCCATTTTCTTGGCGTGCATCGGGTCCACCCGGGTATCGCTCTCGGCGGTCATGAACAGAATGGCCGGATAGTCGGTTCCCGGCTTCACATGCTGATACGGGGAATAGGCGTAAAGCCACTCGAACTGCTTGGGATCGTCGGCTGAGCCATACTCCGGAATCCACAGCTTGGCGATCTGAAAATGCTGATAGCGCAGCATATCGAGCAGCGGCACTTGGCAAACCACCGCCCGAAACAGGTCCGGTCGCTCGGTCAGCGCCGCCCCCACCAACAGCCCTCCGTTTGAGCCGCCCTGAATCGCCAGATGATCCTTGTCGGTAATCTGGTCGGAAATCAGGAATTCGGCGGCGGCGATGAAATCGTCGAACACATTTTGCTTCTTGTCGAGCATGCCGGCCCGATGCCAGTCCTCGCCGAATTCGGCCCCACCGCGCAGATTCGCCACCGCGAACACGCCCCCATGCTCCAGCCACAGGTAGCGCGCGGCCGAAAAACTGGGGGTCAAGCTGATATTGAAGCCGCCGTACCCGGTGAGCAGAGTGGGGTTTTTCCCATTGAGCTCCAGGCCCTTCTTATGGAAGACGAACATGGGGATCTTGGTGCCGTCCTTCGAGGAGAACCAGACCTGCTTCACGTCATAGGCGGAAGGGTCAATCGGAGCCTGCACTCGATCCCAAAGCGAAGTCTGTCCTGAGGGAAGATCGACCTGGTAGACCGAAGCCGGAATGGTAAACGACTGGAAGCCGAAGAACATTTCCTTGCGGTCCCAGCGGCCGCCGATTCCCGCCGCCGTCCCCAGGGCCGGCAGCCGAACACCCCCCAGCGGTTTCCCTTCGAGATCAAAGCGCTCGAGCTGGGAGCTGGCGTTCTTCTCATACTGCGCAAAGAGCATCCCGCCAAAAATACTCAAGTTCTCGAGCACGGCGTCGCTCTCGGGAATAATCTCCTTCCAGTTGTCGCGCTTGGCCTGGGCGGCGCCCACCACAAACACCCGGTAGCGTGGCGCGTCCTCGTTCGTCGTGATGTAGAGTTTGCCCTGAACAATTTCGCCGCTATAGCGGAAGTTCTTGCCGCTGGTCAGTGCCACTGGCGGCGTTCCCGCTTGTAGATCCTGCAAATACATCTCCGTCTTCGTCCAGCCCTCGAAAACTGTGATCAGCAGCCATCGGTCATCGTCATCGGAAAGCTGCACCCCGGGAATATCCTGCGCCGGCAGCCCCTCCCCGAAAATCAGGGTATCCTTGGCCGGGTCGCCGCCCAGCGGGTGGTAGAAAATCTTGACGTGGTACACCTCTTCTCCGGCGGGCACTTCGCCCTTCCGGGGATGGCGGGTATAGTAAAACCCCGAATTATCCTTCTTCCACGCCACACTCGAGAAGCGCGTGCGCTCAATGGTATCGCCCAGCAATTTGCCGGTCGCGGTCTCGATCAGGTACAACGTGCTCTCCTCCGAACCGCTGTGCGAAGTCCCATAGGCCACATACTTACCGTCGTCAGAGGGATACCACCAGTCCAATGCCACCGTTCCGTCCGCCGCCATCTGGTTGACATCGACCAGGGGCCGATCTGCTCCATGGACCCCCTCCCGCACCAGCAGGAGCGGCTGATTCTGCGTGCCCTCGCGCCGCGTATAGAAATAGTACTTACCGCCGAGCTGCGGCGCGCCGATGGTGCCCACCAAGGCCAGCTGCTGCAGGCGCTCGAGAATCTTCTCGCGCCCCGGCAGCGGATCGAGGATGCCACGCGTGTAAGCCAGTTCCTGGCGCACAAACTCCTGGGTCTCCGGGCTGCCCGCATCCTCCAGCCAGCGATAGTTGTCCACGATCTTGTGACCGTGCAGGTCGTCGGTGACCGGCTGGATCTTGGCCTTCGGCGGAGCGAGCGGCGCAGGACTCGGCGCAGGAGACCCTTCCTGCGCCACCGCCACAGCCGCCAGCAGAAACCCACAAGCAAGCGTCCAAATCAAGCGACAACCTCCTGTCATGATCACCCTCTCAGCTCAGAAAACCGTTTTCTTAGAGCAGCTGGACGCAAAAGTGAAACCCTCCCTAATGGCCCACCATCTCGACCATCTCGGCATCAGGGCCCACCCACGCCGCCACTCCCTCGTGAGTCAGCTTTTGACCGGCGTCATCCCAGTGCAGGCGAGTGATGCTGCTTCCGCCTTTTTCATACGCATAGGTCCGACCGTCATCCTGATAGAGCGCAAAGTTCCCGTCCGCCCCCGGATAGACCCTTACTTTCGCAATCTTCTGCACCTCGCTGGTGCTCTCGACGACCGCGCCCAGAGGCAAGAGCGAACCCGCGCGCACAAACAGCGGCAAGGTATCGATGGGTGCATCCACCTGAATGCTCTGCCCGCCGTGGATCCGCTGATTGGTCCAGTAGTTGTACCAATCCGCGCCCGCCGGCAGATAAACCATCCGGCTGGTAGCTCCCTGCTCGGTGACCGGGGCCACCAGAAACGCCGGTCCAAACATGTACTCATCGCCCAGGCTGGCAACCCTCGGGTCGTTAGGAAAGTCCATAAAAAGCGCCCGCATATAGGGTGCGCCTGTCTGCTCCGTGTTGTGCGCCAGCGAATAGATGTAGGGAATCAACTGATAGCGCAGCTTGAGATATTTCTCGAGAATCGGTTCCGCCTGCCGGCCGTAGGACCACACTTCGTTGTAGGTGCGGCTGCCGTGCGCCCGAAAAATGGGAAGGAACGCCGCATACTCAAACCAGCGGGTGTAGAGTTCCGGATAATCATCGTAACCGCCGACATTGGCTCGCGCATCCGAAGGATCGAGCAGCGGAGGGTGCAAGGGATGATGTTCCTTGGGCAGATACTGCCACCCCCCGATGTCGTTGGTCCAATACGCCATGCCCGAAGCGGTGAAGTCGAGGCCTGTAGGAATCTGCCGCTTCAGGGTGTCCCAGGTGGGATAGATATCGGAAGACCAGAACATGGTGCCATTGCGCTGCGCTCCCAGGTAAGCGTCCCGCGAGAGGATGAGCGCGCGACGGGGAACATCCCGGCGAAAGCCATCGTAGATCGCCGCGGTGTGCAGCAAGGGATAGATGTTGTAATAACGCGTCCCCGGCCCGACCTCGAAGTAGCTGCCATTGGGCGGCAGGTCAGGCTCGGTTTCGTCCGCCCAAATGGCGTCGAAGCCTTGGCTGATGATATTGTCGCGAATCATATTCCAGTACCAGCGAGCGGCCTCGGGATTGGTGGTATCAATATCGGAGCCGGCGCGGTCATAGGGCAACCCATCGGTGGGTGTGCCGTCCGCGAGTTGCTCGAACCAGCCCTTCTTCGCCAGGAAGTCGTAATAGCGCGAACCCGGCGTGAATCGGGGCCAGACGCTGATCATCGTCTGGAAGCCCAAGTCGTGAAGTTGCCGGTTCATGGCCGCCGGATCCGGCCATTGGTCAGGAATGAAATCCATTTGCCCCATCTTCGTGAAGTAGAACCAGTCGACCACGATGACGTCGGCCGGCAGGTGCCGCTGCCGGTAGCCCTGGGCAACGGCCAGCACTTCCGCTTGGGTCGAGTAGCGCTGTTTGCACTGGATGTACCCGTAGGCAGCCTTTGGCAACAGCGGCGTGGCGCCCGTAAGTTGCCGGTACCCGGAATAGATTTCATCTGTCGACGCGCCGGCAATGACAAAGAAGGACACGCGCTCGCCGACCTCCGAACTCCAGAGCGTCCGCTCGTTGAATCCCGGCTCGATGGTCGTCTTCGAGGGATTATCCCAAATGATCCCGTACCCGTAGTTCGAAACCATGAAGGGCACGCAGACGCTGGGGCCGCCGGTAGAGGTGTAGTTATGCCAGCATTCGACCGTATGGCCGCGATGGTCTAGGAACCCTTCCTGATTCTGACCCAGCCCGTAGTAGTGTTCGTCCTCGGGCGAAACGAAACTGGCGCCCACTTCGTAGAAGGCCGCATCCGAGGGACGCCGATCGTGCAAGATTCCAGCGTTTCCATCCTTGTGATTGGGCACCGACATGGACCACCCCGTCATGTCGAGCAGGGTCTTGCCTTCCGGCGTGCTGATGGTAATGTGCGCTGGCGGAGCAGACCCATTGAAAAATTTCCCGATGTCTACCTCCGTCGCCATAAGCTTGCCGGGATGGGGAACCGCCACCCTCACTAGCAAACGCGATGACCGGTAGAGGTCTCCCTGATCGTTCTCGTGGTGGGTCCAACCGGCAGCGGCGGGAGTCGCCACAAACCCATAGCCAGGCGCGGCGATGGCCTGGTTCTTCAACAAACTCAAGCTGACCCGGACAATATTTGGCGCATAGGGCTCGAGCACGATGGTGCTGCCGTCCCGATCTAAAACAATCTGCGAGGTCTCGGCGCTGGCCGACAACCAGGGCACAGCTAGCAGCCCGGCCAGTGCGAACCGGCAGGCAAGATTCGAAAACCAGCGACGGCCTTCTGTCATTAGCACCTCGGCAGGATGAGTTGGCAGTTTCCTAGGGTAGCAGAGTTGCCGGGTGGAGGACTGGGTCGGATTGCTCTGGGGATTCCCTTTCGCCATGACGTATCACCAAGTTCCTCGGACCTCCGCCCATACGCACGAAAGCCAGCATGGTTTTCTGTCCGGCAGGTTCGGAACTGCGCCTGCGCGCAAAGACCGCGGCCAGTTCGGCAGCCGTGTCGAAGGCCTCGACCAATACGTCGCCGAGGCGCGCCTGGCCTTAACCAATACCACCGATGAGCATCTGCTCGAACCTTGGCGGCTGCTGGTTGCCGGCCACGTGGCCGCGGAACAGGCCCGCCTCATCATGCTTCGGGACGCCGTCTTCAGTCACCTGGCGCACCACCGCGGACAGCTGACCGTCTATCTGCGGCTGAACGGTGCGCCGGTGCCGGCCCTCTACGGACCCTCCGCCGATGAAGGAAGGCTCTAGCCCGGCTTTACCCGGCTGACAACCGGTACCACGAAAGTCGGCCAGTAACACCTGAGGACGGGATTCTGCGCGTCGGCGGGAGCATGCGGTGCGGACGCTTGATCGTGGGGGCGTTTTGGAAAGGGGATCAGTTGCCTTTCATTTTATCTTTGATACTGTGAGCCAAGCGCTCAATCTCTTCCGCCTTCTTGATCACTTCCAAAGAAAGAAGGTTTTCGTTGGACTTATCCACTTCCTCCTTGAGGTCAGTCGCCAGCTTGAACAGTTGCTCGGTGTCTCGCTTCAGCTGGGCTTGCCGCTCCTGATTGGCCTTCTTGGCCATATCCTTTTCCATTTTCACGCGTAGTTCGTCGTCCGCGCCCGGCTCTTGAGCCCGCTGCCCAGGCTGCTGCCCCGGTGCGACGCCTTGCATGGGACTAGAAGTCACGCCGGACTGCGCGGACGCCGTCGGCACGGCGCAGGCAACCAGAAGGGAGCAAACCATCGATACAATTAGTTGGAATCGCACGGGAACCTCGACAGGATGAACATCAATGCAGAAATTATACGACGGGCTGTGATCCCCAAGGTCGGTCGTCCCCTTGCTATAATCGCGCCGGAATGATCAATCGCCTTCTCAGCTTCGAAGCCGTGCCGGATGCCTGGGACCTGCCGTCGCTGTTTCACGCCTGGCGCCAGGACGGTATGTCGTTTCTGCGCCACGACGCGCCCAAGATTCCGCTGATCGTGATCGGGTCTTTTGTCCTAATCCGCCTGCTGCGCGCCATCACCCGCAAGATCGTGTCACTGCAGACCCGCAACCTCCCCGACAGTGTGCGCGCGCAGAAGGTTCGGACACTGGCCAGCGTCATCACCAGCGTGGGGGTGTCTGCGATCCTGTTCGTCGCGGCGACCACCTTGCTGCCAGTCTTCGGGCTGAACCTGGGGCCGCTGCTGGCGAGCGCCGGCATCGCGGGTCTGGCGATTGGCTTTGGCGCGCAGACCCTGGTCCATGACTTCATCAATGGCTTTTATATTCTGCTCGAGAACCAGTACGACATCGGGGATACGGTGCGCATCGCGGGGGTCAAGGGCACGGTGGAGGACATGAGCCTGCGGCGCACGGTGCTGCGGGATGACGATGGCACGCTGCACACCGTACCCAACAGCGAAATCAAGATTGTCTCAAACACCACCCGCGACTGGTCGCAGTTGACCTTGCACATCACGACTGCCTATGGCGAGCCGACCGATCGCGTCATCAGTTTGCTCAAGCAAGTGGGCGATGAGGTGCGGCACGATCCGGTGTTCGAGACTGACCTCGTCAGCGACATTCAAGTGCCGGGCATTGAGCGCGTGAGCAATGGCGAGGTGGAGTACCTGATGCTGGCCAAGACACGTCCGAACAAACAGTATGGCGTGAGCCGCGAACTGCGGCGACGCATCAAGGAGACCTTTCAGAAGAACAACATCCAGGCGGCCGGGCCGGGGCGTGTGTACGTTGTCGATCAGGGGACCGCGAGCGGGGCTTGAGGCCGCGGGAATGGCCGTCCAGGTCGCGATGATCTCAGGACTCGATTACCAGGTAACGGTCGTGACCGAGTCTCGGTCGAGCGTCAGATCGAAACCCTGGCCGCCGGACTGGCACTGGACGGGTTGCTCCTCGGCCTGATTGGTGATCACCAGGACGTGGCTGCCATTGGGATTCTCTAGCGCAACATGGCTGATTCCGTCCCACTCGCCGTGCGAGGCGATGACGCGGGCCCCCCGCTCGATCGATTTGGAATAGTGCGCGAAGGCCCAATACTGGCCGCTGCGGGTCAGTTGGTGAGTCTTGGAGTCGACCGTGAGCAGGCCGCCGCAGGAGAAAGGGCCGATGTTCGGAGTGCCCTTTTCATCCAGCAACAGATTCCACCCCACGATGCACTCGGCGCGGTTGCGCAACACTTCGCTGAAGGTATGGGACCAACTCGCCCAGTCGGTCAGATAGTCTGGCGCGCTGTAGTCGGGGCCGCCTTCGGTCCAGTAGCAGTGTTTCGCGGGGAAGGCGTCGTGCACGCGAGTCATGGCATCGGGAGTGCCGGCGTAGCCGTGCCAGGCGATTCCCTCCACGTACTGGTTGACGGCGGGATCGCTCAGTTCATCGATCGCCCGCCCCCACAGATTGTAGTTGTGGTCGAGAACCCAGATCTTCGTGTCGAGAGCGGCGCGCTCGAAGGCGGGGCCGAGATGGCCCTTTACAAATTCGATTTCGTACTCTTGCCCCCATAGCGCGGCGGGCATTCTGCCGTTCTGGTCGGTATCGACCTCGTTCTGGACCGTTACCGCCTGAATCTTGACTCCCTCGCCCGAATAGGCCTCGAGAAACTTTACGAAATACTGGGCGTAGGCGGCGAAATACTGCTTGCGCATCGAGCCCCCTAGCATGGTGCCGCCGGCCTTCATCCATCCCGGAGGACTCCAAGGGGAAGAAAAGAGGAATAACTGCGGATTGATCTCGCGGGCGGCGCGCAGCGTGGGCAGAATGGCTCCGCGGTCATGCTCGATCGTGAAGTGTTTCAGTTCCGGGTCCGGTTCGGGGCTTTCATCGAAACTGTAAAGACTAGCGGAGTAGTCGCTCGAACCGATGCAGGTGCGGCAAACCGAGAGGCGAAGGCCCGAGGAACCGAATAATTCGGCGAGCACAGGGCGCCGCTCCTGCGGGGTGAGTTTATCGAACCAGTAACAGGAGGCGTCGGTGAAGGCGGCGCCGAAGCCGAGAATCGACTGCCGTTGATCGGCGCGATCGACACGAATGGCTTTGGAATTCGGACGCAAGGGATGCCATGCGGACGGGGAGATGGGCCCCCATCGCTTGTCCTTCGAGGTCGCCCAGGCTTGGACTCGAGGGGGAGCAGCCCAGAGCGGCGAGCCATTCGAGGCTGCCAGCGAAGCGGCAGCGGCGGCGGTGAGAGTGAGAAAATCTCGGCGAGTACCCGGGGACATGGCGCTGCCCTTACGATGATCTGGTGGCTCTAGACACTCGGTCTACTGCAGGCGAGTCCTAGGGTACCACGCGAATTCCTCGAGCCTAAAAGTCCCCCAAATCACAATGGAGCGAGAAACCGGGTCTCGATGCGCGGGCCCGTGGTCCGCCGCCAGCGCTGCCGGGTTCGGCTGGGCGGGCACGTCGCCCGTCCCCCCACGCCACCCCAGCTGAGGCGAACTACACAATGACTGTTATGCAGTCTTGTTTCATCGGCGAGCTCAGCCACCGGGGCGGGTCAGTCGCAGGCTCCGGAAAACTGAATTGTAAACTTCAATCCCACGGATTTCGCTATCCAGGCGAACTGAGAAGCGTCCATCTTTCTGGCGTAGATGGTATGGATCGTTGATTGCTCATCGCTTTGGTTCATAAGCTTCGTGCCTGCGGCCCCGGTTCATTCGTCGGCACCGGTGGATACATAACAGCCATCACAAAACTGTTACCGGTTTCGCTGGCGGTTCTCATTGCTGGCAAGATCCCGTCGCGCACTTCGTAGTTAGAGCTCGCTGATTACAGGTTGATCGAAAGGGTGGACTATGCGTACTGTCACGATGGTCGTTTCCGCTTTCCTAGGTCTCGCAATGTTGGTTGGATCGGCAGGCGCGCAGTCGGCGACCGCCTCCATTCTCGGACAGGTCACGGACCCGCAAGGCGCGGCCGTGCCCAGAGTGCTGATCACCGTCACCAATGTGACAACCAATGTCCCGGCCAAGGCCGAGACCGACGGGGAGGGCAACTACCGGGTTCTTGATTTGCCCATCGGCTCCTACATAGTAACCGCGGAACATGCGGGTTTCGCCAAGATGGCGACGGATCGAGTCAGGCTCGAGATCAACCAGCAGGCGCGCGTGAACCTGCAATTGCAGGTTGGCGCCGTGAGCCAGACGGTCGAAGTGTCGGGGGTGGCCAGCGCGATCGAGACAGTGAATCCGACACTCGGTCAGTCGGTCACCAGCCGTCCCATCGTGAATCTGCCGCTGAACGGCCGCAATGTGCTGAATCTGGCTCTGCTGCAGCCGGGAGTCACCGAAGACAACCCGGATGACAACCTTGGGCAGGGCATCGGAGGCGTCAGCGGCTTCAGCGTGGGAGGCGGGCGAGCGGATTCCGTTACCTACCTGCTCGACGGCGGAGCGAATAACGACTTATTGGGCAATGAAGTGGTTTACAACCCGAACCCGGACTCGGTGGCGGAGTTCCGCATTCTCACCAGCAACTACACGGCGGAATACGGGCGCAACGGCGCCGGCATCATCAGCGTGGTGACCAAGTCCGGGACCAATCATTTGCATGGCAGCGCGTTTGACTTCGCTCGCAACACCGACTTCGACGCCAACTCTTACTTCAATATTCAGGACGGGCTGCCGCGAAACGATTTGAAGCGGCAACAGTTCGGAGGCACGATTGGCGGTCCGGTTTCGATCCCGCGGCTGTTCAGCGGCCAGGATCGCGCCTTTTTCTTCATCGCCTACCAGGGGCAGCGGCAGACCGAGACCCAGGTGGAATCCGAGATCACGACCTTCACGCCGGCCGAACTGAATGGGGATTTCTCGCAAGCAGCCAATGGGGCGCCCGATCCCGCCGTGGCTGCGTTTCTCCAGGCGAATCCTTACTTTCAAGCCAACCCAGCGCTGGCCGCGCAGGCCGTGATCGACCCCACCAAGATTGACCCCGCCGCCGCGCAATACATTGCGGCCGGACTCGTTCCCACATCCCCGAGCGGCCTGCTCTCTTCGGCCGCGGGCAGCACGGATAACAACAATGAGCTAACGGGAAAACTTGATTTCAACATCACGCCAAACGACCGGCTTTCGGCGACGGTTGGGGGAACCCGCAATCCTCAGATCCAGCCCTTCGGACTTTCGGATCTTTATGGCGCGACTGTCGGTGGCTACCCCAGCACGAACCAGATCAATTCGTACTTTTCGAACCTAGCGTACACCCGGACGTTCTCGCCGACGGTGCTCAACGACATCCGGGTCACGGCGCAACGCCACTACCAGGTGGGAAACAATCCGTCGACGAATCTCCCGAGTGCCAGTCAGTTGGGCTTTGGCATCGCATCCGATCTTCCGAATGGCCCTCCGCTGATGAGCTTTGACAATGGTCTGGCGTTCGGAGCCAATCAGGCTGGACCGAGTTATGAGAGTGGCAACACCTACGCCTTCACCGAGGCCTTGACCTGGGTCAAAGGGCACAACACGTGGAAATTCGGCGGAGGCTTTTCGGCTTACCAAAACAACACCCGCTACGATTTTTTTGGCGATGGCAGTTACGCCTTTATCGGCCCCTATGATCAGGGCGGGATCGGCACCGGCAACAGCCTCGCCGATTTCCTGGTAGGAATTCCAAACAACCTGTTTGAAGGACCCAACGCCCGCAACAACTTTCGCAGCAAGGCAAGCTATGGGTTCGCGCAGGATGAGTGGCGGGCCAGCAAGCGTTTGACCCTCACCTTGGGGATTCGCTATGAGTACAGCACTCCCAACACCGATACTCAGGGAAGAACCTTTTCGCTCGTTCCGGGAGACCAATCGACCAGGTTCCCGAACGCGCCGCTGGGCCTGGTATTTCCCGGAGACGCGGGCGCTCCCCGGGGCGTCAACTTTCCCGACAAGGACAACTTTGCGCCGCGATTCGGATTCGCCTGGGATCCCTGGGGTAGCGGCAAGACCAGCTTTCGCGGAGGTGTCGGAGTCTTCTATGATGTCCTCAAGGGCGAAGACAACCTGCAGTTCAATGGCGCTCCGCCCTTCTACAGCGAGCAGTTGGCCGCGTATGCATGCCCGGCGCAGAATGTGGATCCGACCACGCAGTTCTGCACCGCTGGAAGCGCCGCGAATCCAGGCTATCCTTCGCAGACGGCCTTTTACAGCAACCCGTGGATTGCAGGCGGCTTTCCGGGCAACCCATTCCCTTCCACGCCGCCCACGGCCACGAGCGCATTTGCCAACGGGCAATTCATCCCCTTTGGCGGGAGCGCGATCTACTTCGTAGATCCACATCTCCACACGCCCTATACCTACCAGTACAACTTGAGCCTGCAGCACCAGCTGGCGAGCAATCTGACGAGCGAGATCAGCTACGTCGGCAGCAGCTCGAAAGGGCTGACCTCGCTCGAGGACGTGAATCCATTCGTCCTCGGAACCGACGATCGGGTTCTGAACCTTAGTCAGAACGCCAGCTTCGCCAGCCTCTGTGGCAGTCTCGGGGGCACCGCCGAGTGCCCGCTCTCGAATGCCCTGGAGTTCAAAAATATCAGTTTTGCGAACTTCAATAGCTTGGAAACCTCGCTCACCAAGCAGCCGGGAGAGACCCGGTTCCTGGGAACGACCTATTTCACGCTGGCCTACACCTTTGGCCATAGCATTGACAATGCATCCGGGTTCCGGAACCGCGATTCGCAGGTCCCGTTCTACAGCCCCGAGCAATTTCGCAGTTCATCCGACTTTGACATTACGCAGCGGATTACCTTCAGCGGCGGATGGGATTTGCCCTTGGACCGAGCCTGGGGTTCGGGCCCAAGACGGCTGATCAAAGGCTGGAGTCTGTATCCGATTCTTAGCTGGCGGACGGGGTTCCCGCTCAGCATTAACGCCGGCGAGTCGGTGAATCCCCAGGACCCGGGACCATCCGGGGCCGGGGATGCCAACCTGGTGAACGCCGCCTTCGCGCCGGGATTCAATAGCATTCCCCTGCTGGACCCGCACAGCTCTTCGACCCTCAACGGCACCACCGGCAATTTCTACTTCAACCCGGCGGCTTTTACAGTGCCGACTTCGGGATATGGCTTGCCGCGAGATTTCTTCCGCGGTCCGGGACGGACGAACCTGGATATGGCGCTGGCCAAGACCACCCCGATTACGGAGAGTCTGAGTGTCGAATTCCGGGTAGAGGCGTTCAACGTGTTCAACCACCCGGAGTTTGCCAATCCGGACATCAATATCAACAGCAGTACCTTCGGCCAGATCACCTCGACCGATCTTGGCACTGGCCTGAATACTTTGCACACCGAGCGTATCGTGCAACTGGCTGCGCGGGTGAGTTTTTAGGGTTTGGTTGAAAAGGTGAAAAGGTAGGGCCCCGCAGGGCCGCCCGCGCCGGCACCACCCCCTGCGTATTGCGTGGAAGCGGCACCACCGCTCGACCCCATTCGAGGATCGAGCCCAGGGGAGCCGAGGGCGGCTGTCTCTCGGTAGCAGCGGGAAAGCTACAAGCTGCTCAT